>NZ_JBVAYF010000019.1:0-72215 GCF_055413345.1 Pseudaeromonas sp. HNCC25DJ180 | reverse complement strand
ACTCTCACCAAATGCTGAAAAAACCCTACTCACAGTTTGACCAAACCTCCATCCAGCTCAAGAAATAGGTTTATCTGCAGCAAATCAGTGCCCAGTATTGCTTCATGGGTGGGCAAAACAGGGCGCTGTTCCCTTTACGTGTTGGGCCTGATCTATACTTGAAGTAGGTTCTCTAGACAAGGACCAAAAGGACATCCACTCTCACCAAATACTGAAAAAGCCCTACTCACAGTTTGACCGAACCTCCATCCAGCTCAAGAAATAGGTTTATCTGCAGCAAATCAGTGCCCAGTATTGCTTCATGGGTGGGAAAAACAGTGCAAAAATGACACCCACTCTCACCAAATACTGAAAAAACCCTACTCACAGTTTGACCAAACCTCCATCCAGCTCAAGAAATAGGTTTATCTACAGCAAATCAGTGCCCAGTATTGCTTCATGGGTGGGAAAAACTGCGGGGGTATGTCAGCGTGGACTCATACGCATATAATAAGGTATAAGCCTGCGGCCCAATGCGCTCCGGTTAATATCAGCAGGTGAGCTGATTACTGTCAGCTTGGTCTTAGCAAACTGCCTCTGACACTCTGCCGGCTCGTGAGTCTGGCAAAAGCGCTGGCGCCAGTGACCAGCCCGATAACGGTGCCGCGTGAGAGCTGTTTTAGTGCCAGGTTCGACAGGAAACTGTCCCGCTCAATCCCCAGACGGGACAAGATTGGCGGCTCATCAGCGGCAATCGCGCCGCGCTTATCATAACGCCGCACTCTACCCGTCCAGTCGAGTAACAACAGGTAATCCTGGAAGGTATAGGGCAGACAATCGGGCTCTGGATGAGCGCTTCTGGCAAATGGCAATAACCAGGGATGATCCGCTTCCGGCTGTGGTGTGCTGGACTCCACCAACCGTTGATGGATGGAAACATCCGCCGACTCTTCCGGTGCGGCAACCAGACTGGCACGTAGCGGATTAAGATCCACATAGATCATACAGGCCAGGAGCCCCACCTCATCCAGTATGGCTTGGGATTTAAAGCGCCCTTCCCAGAAGCGGCCCTTGCAGCCATCTTCGATGTTGGCTTGGCGTGCAATGTGTTCGTTCAGACAACGCATATACCAGGAGACATCGCAAAGTCGCTGGCGCCACAGGGCAAGCAGTTTCTCTACCTGCTCGTTTTGAGCCGCTACCGTCTGGCTGTTTTGCCAGCTTTTGACTATCTCAGGCACTCGAAACAGTCGGCCCCAGCGGGAGATAACCTCGTCATGGCTCAAAGATAACGCCTTGTCGTGATTGATATGCAGCACCAGATGGTAGTGGTTGGACATCACCGCATAGGCGCACAGCTCTATGGTGAACACCTCTGCCAGCAGCGCTAGCCGAGCCAGCACCCAGCCTTTGCGATGACTGTAGTCATTCCCGGTCAAGGCATCCTCCCCACACAGGAAGGCGCGGCGCACACAACGACCAATGCAGTGATAGTTAGGCGTGGAGGATGGGCAAATCAGCTGGCTGCGAGGTAGGGTCATCATCTACTCCAACAGAACTATCCTGTGCAAAGTGTAGATACTGTTTTTATATACAGCAAGCTGAGATGGGTGTCCCGCCTGTCCCGTGTGTGCAAAGTGTAGACACTGTTTTTATATACAGCAAGCAGAGATGGGTGTCCCGCCTGTCCCGCCTCCGCCTGTCCCGCCCGTTCTTGTACAGCAAGCTGAGATGGGTGTCCCGCCCGTTCTCTTTTTAAACTTACTCAGATGAGCAGTGATTATGCCGATGCTAGCAAACCATCCCCATCGCTTTTTGCCTGAAGCATGGCCCTTTGCCGTGCCAGATAATAGCGCCAGCTTTACCACGGACCGGCTCTGGGCACAGCAGTTGCCGATCTTGCAGGTATTCCACTGCCAGGATGGGGATTGGCAATTTTTCAACGGCGATATCGCCGATGACGATGAGTGTCTGATGGTATGCCTGGGTTGTGTCTATGAGCGGGATGCCTCGATTGCCGAGCTGGCCTCCCTGGCGCCGGGTTGGAGTGCCAGCCGGAGCGCCGTGGGCGATAAGTGGCATTGCGAACCCTTCGAGGAAGAGGACGAAGAGTAAATAAGGATTCAAAATGGCATCCCTCTAGGGCGGTACTATCCTTGTGTTACTGCATCACCCACCCTATTTACCATCCATCAGGAGCAACACATGAAAAGAGTAAAACTGTCGGCCATGGTTCTCACTTTGCTGCTCGGTTCGCTATTTAGCTTTTCCTATGCCGCCACGACGAGTGATCCGTTATTTATCAATATGACCTCGGATGATATGCATCGCTCCGAGATGGCCATCGGCTTTGGCAAAAACCAACTGCTAAAGGGCCATCCCCTGGTGGTGTTTATCAATGACAAGGGCGTGCTGGTGGCTGCGAAGAAAAATAGCCCTCACTATGCGGCACAGCAAAAGATGATTGCCGAGATCATCAAGGCCGGTGGCGTTGTCTATGCCTGCCCCAGCTGCATGAAGTTCTATAAGGTTGACCCCGCCGATCTGGTGGCGGGCGTACGCGTCAGCAACCCCGACCTGATGGAGTCGGAACTGTTTAAGGCCAATCAGAAGACCTTAAGCTGGTAACCATAGCCTGGCATCTCTGATCTGCTCACTGGACATCCAGTTGCAGATACCCGCTATACCGTTGGGTGTCCCAACAAAAATCAGGGCGCCTGATGCAGTGGTCTCTGGACCGAGCCGACCATAACCGGGGCAAACGCAACTGGCTGCTGCGCACCATGGACAAACTGGGCCTGGGTTTTGAGTCCTGAGCCTGCAGCCTGAAACCCAAGAGGCAGCACCATCACTGGCGCTGCCTCTTTTTTTTCACTGGAGTTAACGACTATTTGACCGGAAACAATCTCTGCAGATGGGCCTTCATGGTCGGGCTCAGTGACTTGTAGAGCCGGGCATTGTAGGAGGCCGTATAGGGAATGCCCTGGGCGCTTAAATCCAGGTACTGGATGCTGGGATCCTTATAGCTGGCTTCATTATCACAAACCGGTGAGGCGTACTGGATGGCGCCTTGCGGACGGCTGGGATCCATGGGCGGTAATGGCAGCGCTGTCGCGGTGGCCGCCACAGCCGGATCACAAGGAGTCTGGTCGACCAGCTTGCCACCCAGACTGAGCTTCTGATAGTTGACCGAATTAATGGTCAGATTGGTGTGGACTATCTGCTGGGTAGCAATGGCCATCTTTCTGGATCTGTAGGCTGGCGTCCCCTCGGCAAAAGGCGGATCCACATCCACCGCCTCGATGGCAACGCTGTAATCGCTATTGAGGAAGATCTCGAAGGTGCGGAACTGCTGGGGGAAGTCGCGCAGCGAGGAGGTTTCCACCTGCCAGAACCCCTTTTCCGGCTCGTTGGTCGGATCCGGCGAGACAAACGCCTTGACGTGATTGTAATGACGATGGCCCGAGATCCACATCAACAGGTTGGGCGTATTCTGCAACTTCTCCACCAATCCCTTGAGGGTCACGGCATTCTGGGCTGTGGTGGAGCGGTCGCCAAACGGATTGCTGCTGGCATCATAGCCCCCCAGCCACCACTCCAGCTCGGTGCCGATATTGCTGACGCCAATCGGAATATGGGCAGCGATGATCATCAACTGGTTGTCACGCTGTCCATCATCCAACTCCGCCTGCAACCAGGCCCAGCGGGTGGCATCCAGAAAGCCGTGGCCATGGATATCCACCGAGCCATCATCCTCGCGCTGGGTATCATCCAGCACTATCACCTTGATGGGCATGGCGGCGTTGGGCACGAAGCTGTAGCAGGCAAAACCGGCTCGCTCGCTTTCGGGCACCAGATGGTAATTGGGGTTGGAGGCGACCAGATTAAAGCCGTGGCCCACCGGCGTGCTGCTGGTATTGAAGAACTCCTGGATCCACTCCTCCCGATGCAAAGCGCGACGATCCGGATCTGCCGCCACCTTGGGCGCCGAGGCGTACTCGTCCACCGCACCGCTATCGATCACCGCGCCCTCCGTGGTCGAGCCATCCAACACCCCTTGGTAGAAGTGTTTCAGCTTCGCAGTAGCCGGATTGCTCTGATCCAGACGCGCATTGTCAAACAGCGCCGAGAAACTGGCCAGATTGGGCGTCAGCAGCTCATCGGGCACAGCCCAGACCGAGTCACTCAAGTAGGAGTCCTGCAAATTGGACTCGTAGACCGGGAAGGAGCCAATCATGAGATGGTCATGGTTACCCATGGTCTGATAGAAGGGGATGGAGTTGTCGAGCCCGGCCGCCTGGAAGCGGCGCTGAAAATCGACAGACTCCTCGCCCTTATGCTCCCCCGAGCTGGGCCGGATCGGCTTGCCATCAAGGACATCCAGATACCAGCGCAATTCGTTGTACATGGAGTTGTTGCTCACATCCCCCAGGGAGATCACAAAGTCTAGGGGAGCTTGCTTGTTTAACACGTTGACCGTCTGGATGGCGGCATCAAACACTTGGGAGCTGAAGTTCATCACCGGCGAGTAGATGGAGGTGTTCTGACCGGCATTGCCCGAATTGTTCTGCTGCATAAAAATCAGCTGGTTGGGCGCTTCCTTGTCGGTGAGATGGATATCGGTCATGGCGATAAAGTTAAGCAGCTTGCTGCCTTGGGTCACCGCTTCCGCCACATAGCCAGAAGGCATCAGGTCGGTGCGATTTTGCATTGGCAAGCCCACCTCCAGATAGTGCCACTTGCCATAACCCAGCTCGTCATAGCGGTTCGTCTGGTTGAGCTCGCTCCATGTGAGCGCATTGCCGCCATTGGGACTCAGAGGTGGATCGGCAGGTATCGGCATCACTCCGGCCGAAGGTACATGAGCAGGCGGCTCATAGGCAAAGGTCACCATTCGCTGGGTGGTCTTCACCACCTTATCAGGGTCGATCGGATAGCTTTTGATCTGCTTATCGTGATGACAACCAGCAAGCCAGGGACTCAGAGCCAGACAGATGAGAGTAACCGTAGCGCCGTGATAGCGAGGTAGCCCGGTCACGCTAGCGGCTATGCCATTAGCCGATGGGAGATTGTCCTTAATCATGGGAAGTCCTTCATTACTGATGATGGGGTATTGAGAAATCGCTTATCTAAGTCGAGCAACCCGAAGAGGTGAAATCTGAGAGAAACAAGCAGCAACATATTGTTTTCAAAGAAAAGCCTGCTCTCAATATCCGTTGAAGATACAAGCCATTAGCCCTAATTTACACAGGGATAATGACAAATAGCGCTGAACCGTGACTCGACAGCGGAGATCTCCGGTACCACTAGCTAATCTCGTGACCCGAGGCACATTCTCCTTGCAATTTACTCCTGAAGGCGTAGGGTTTTTGGCGGCCATAGACTGAATCCCAATCGGAGCCTTACCCATCAGGAGAGTGGCATGTCACCCAGCTCACCCCGCGTCCGGGCCCCCCTGCTGCGTCAACAGTGGGATCGTCTGCGCCGTCTGGTCATCTTCGTCATGCTCACCCTCTGCTCTCCCCTGCTCTGGGCCAAGGATTCCCTGCAAAAATGCGATAGCCAGCTCGCTCCGGGTAGCAAATGCCGCATCGATATCAATGCCCTGCACCCCACCCAACCGGGGATCGGACTGTTGCAGGTGGATGAAGAGGTGCAAAAACTCAAGGAGAAGGGCGCCAAAAAGCTGTGGAAGTATGCGCAAAAGAAACGCATCCCTGTGGTGATTGGGCCCGATGGCACATATTGGCTGGTAGACCGCCACCATCTGACCCGTTCGCTATGGACGCTGGGGATGCGCGAGGTGCCGGTGGAGATAGAGGCCGTGCTCAGTGACAAGGCCAGCTTCTGGCCCCAGATGCAGGCCCACCACTGGGCCTGGCTCAAAGACGAGCAAGGTCAAGCCATCACGCCAGAGCAACTGCCACGCCACATTGCTCTGCTGCCCGATTACCCCTACCGCTCCCTGGCTGGCTACGCCGAGGATGCCGGTCTGTTCCAGAAGCAGGGGCAGATCTACTTTATCGAGTTTGCCTGGGCCCAATACCTGGGCGAGAAGCTCAAGTGGCGACCCGTGACCCGGGACAATCTGCCCACCCTGCTCAAGGCCAGTGAAATTCTCGCCTGCCTGCCCGATGCCGCCACCCTGCCGGGCTACCCCGGCCAGAGCTGTGGCCATTAACCAATTAGCCCCCCACTACTAGAAGATCCGCCCCAGCAGCGGGGCCAACAGCACTGTCATCATACCGGCTATCATCATCACCATGCTGAAGATGACCCCCTCGCCGTTGCCCATCTGATTGGGTAACCGAGCTCTTTGCTCAATCTCCACAGCTTACTGGCACATCGTGCGCCATAGAAGCCACCGCTACTATCGTCTCCGCCGTGAGCCCTCTGCCACGCCATGACCTCGAGTGGCCTACTCTCTCCGAGCGAGCCGACTATCTGGAATTGTAGCGGCATAGAGCGAGCATCCTGTGGGGTGCATGGAGTGCATGGGGTGCCTTGCATTTGGGCCGTTTTATCCTCCAGCCGTTCAGATGGCCATGCCTATAACAGCAAATTGAAAGTGCTTGCCCTAGAGGTTCAATTATAGGTGTCGGGCGGGCCTGGAAGATCAAGTCCTGGATAGTACTCTTTGAATATCTTCTCAAACGAGCCATCTTTTTTCATGGCTCTCAACGCCGAATTCCATTTTTCAACAAGCTCGACAGGAGCTCCTTTTGAGGCCGCAATGTAGACCAGCCCCCCCATGAATACATACAGCAGTTTCACCTCTGCCTTGGTGTGTCCTACGGCTGCAGTGTGTGCATTGACGCTATCTGGTGAAGAGGCGATGACGTCAAACCGATCTGAAAATAGCTTTTTCCAGTTCAGTGTCTGATCTCTTGTAATATCAAGATTTTTGAAACCGGCTTGTGTAAGGAATTGCTCTGCTGCATCGCCTCTATAAACGCCAATACTCTTCAGTTTTCTGGCATCGTCCAGGCTCTTGATTTCGATCTTCGAGTCGATTTTGGCGTAAAAGCCGCGAGCCGTTTCTGCAATAGGACCTATCCATTGATATAACGGGTTCCGATCTGCTGTGCGTGTCATGGAGAAAAGAATGACATTGGGTCTGGAGTTGAGCTCGTTTAAACCTCTGGCCCATGGAACCATGCGAATAACGTCACTGTTTCCGACGCGTCGCTGGATCTCTCGCACTATCCTCACGGCCATGCCATCGAGCTCACCATCCGGCCCGACAAACTGGATGGGTTTGTAATCTTCACAATAGATATCCAACGCTTGTGCATAGGTGCCCGTCGAGATGATCAGGCCAAGCACCATTGATATGATGGCAGTTTTATAGAGGTCATTCATACACGTACACGCCATACATGCACTCGCATTGCATCATTGTTATTTCGTTAGTGTAGATGAGATCAGGAGCGTTAACGACCCCGTATGGGCCGCTCTCGGCACTGCCAGGAGGCGGGCTTTGCTCCCGCCATCGCCGCCCTCAGCAGCCAGTGGGATTTCCTGGCCGCCATGGTGCGCAGCGGCATGGGGGTGATCTGGCCCAAAGCGCGGTATCTCTCCCGTACCACCGAGGCCTGGCTCGCCCTGTGCAGGGAGCTGTTGTCCAGCCAACAGGCGAGGGAAATGGCGTATAACCAGGGTGGGCATACTTTTATAGATTTGATTTTATTGAACTATTTTGTTGATTCATACTTGGCAGCCAATACCGTCCCTGCTGTAATAGCCGCCATTATCAGACACAAACCCTGACCAACCGGGAGAAAACATGAGTCACACAGAATCACAGCAAACCGATCCACAGCAAGAAGCCTTCTGGCTACGTACCGATGACGTGATCGCCCTGGCCAACCAGCAGAGCGAGCAGGCCAGCAGCGAAGAGGTCAGTGGCTCCCTGCTCTACGCCAGTGCCCGTTTCAACGCCTTCCTGATCGCCGCCACTGCGGGTAACAAGGCCTCGCTGGAAGCCAATAAGGAGGCGGCGATCGAGTACTTCACCGAGCAGTACCGCCAGTTGCTCACCGAGAACCTGGACGACTATCTCGAAAACTTCGACGATTACTCGGCCTGATCCCCTGGGCGCACCGGCTAGAGACTCACCTTCTGCATCTGGCGGATCAGCAAGTCACCCTGTGCGCCCGCCGGTTTGAGCTGACCAGACGTCACGACTGTAATGAGCCACAGCTGGCATGGCCGTTTGCTTGCGGTGGTGCTATGCAAAGAGCAGCCGCTGACCTCCCGTCTATCTGACCTCCCGTCTATCTGACCTCCCCCTTCTATCTGGCCTCCCCCTTCTATCTGGCCTCCCCCTTCTATCTAGCCTCTCCCTCTGGGCCACCTGCCGCCACAGGCCAAGCAGCTAGCCAGGCAGTTGCTGGAACCCATCACACCGTAGTCAATTGGCTAGCCTATTGGGGGCTGACGTTATACCGTGAAGCGGCCCTATCGGGTCTGTGGATAACGTAAAGCTGGCTGGATTGGTTTAATTTCATCTTATCCCAGGCATGACCATCACGCTGTCGTGAACACTTTTCGAGGAGATCGGTATGTCGCAAAAAATTATCGTCATAGGTGGGGTAGCCGGTGGCGCCTCTGCTGCCGCCCGCCTGCGTCGTCTGGATGAACAGGCCCAGATTCTGGTGTTTGAGCGCGGGCCGGAAGTTTCGTTTTCCAATTGCTCCCTGCCCTATCACTTAAGCGGCGTGGTGGCCGATGCCAGCCGGCTGGTGATGATGACCCCCGCCAAGTTCAAAAAGCAGTACAACATAGAGGTGCGTACTGGCAGCGAGGTGGTAGCCATCAACCGGGCGGCCAAAACCGTCACCATCAACAATGCCCTGGAAAACCGCCGCTACGAGGAGTCCTACGACAAGCTGGTGCTGGCCCCCGGTGCCACGCCCATACGTCCGGCCATTCCCGGCAGCGAGCTGATGCGCCTGCATACGGTTCACAAGGTCCAGGACACGGTCGCCCTGCAAAAAGACATGGCCAGCCACCAGAGGGTGGTGGTGATAGGCGGCGGCTTTATCGGGGTGGAGGCGGCAGAGAATCTGCGCGAAGGGGGGAATGACGTCACCCTGATCGAGGCCCAGCCCCAGATCCTCAAGACCTTCGACGAGGATATGGTGCAGATCTTCCACAAGGAGCTCACCGACCAGGGGGTGACGCTGATCCTCAATGACAAGGTGACCGCCTTTACCCACGATGCCGTGGTGCTGGCTTCTGGCAAGCAGATCCCGGCCGATATGGTGGTGATGTCCATCGGTGTCTCTCCCGAGACCAGCCTGGCCAAGGCAGCCGGATTGACTATCGGCAGCACAGGCGCCATCGCCGTGGACGAGATCTGCCGCACCAATGATCCGGACATCTACGCCGTTGGCGATGCCATCGAGGTACACAGCAAGCTCTTCGATGCCCCCTACAAGCTGAGTCTGGCCTGGCCTGCCCAGGTGCAGGCCCGGGGTGTGGCCGACCAAATCAATGGCAAACCCTTTGTGGCACCGCGCTTCATCGGCTCCTCCTGCATCAAGGTCTTCGACTATAACGGCGCCTCAACCGGTCTGACCGAAGGCCAGATCCAGGCCGCCGGTTTGCCCATCGACTACGAGGTGGCCCAGGTACAAGCCTTCGATCGGGTCTCCCTGATGCCCGACGCCCAGGTCTGTCATCTGAAGCTGTTGTTCGAAAAGGGCAGCGGCAAGATTTTGGGCGCCCAGGCCATAGGCAAGGGCAACGTGGACAAGCGCATCGATGTGATTGCCACCGCCATGCACTATGGTGGCAAGGTAGAGGATCTGCCGGAGCTGGAGCTGTGCTACGCGCCGCCCTTCTCCACCGCCAAGGATGTGACCAATATGGCCGGTTACGTGGCCAGCAACCTGCACAGCGGCGCCTTCCGTCAGGTACGCGCCCAGCAGGTACGGGAACTGGTGGCCAGTGGCGCCTATATTCTGGATGTGCGGGAAACGCCGGAGCTGGCGGCCGGGGTGATCCAGGGATCCCACTCCATCCCCATGAGCGAGCTGCGGGAACGGGTGGGCGAGATCCCCAATGACAGGCCCATCTATGTGCATTGCCGTACCGGCCAGCGCAGCTATAACGTGGTGCTGACCCTGCAGCAGTTGGGCTTTACCCAGGTCTATAACCTGGCGGGAGGCTTTCTCTTCCTCTCCTTCTACGAGGCGTTCCGCGATAAGGATGAGCAGCGCAAGCCCATACTGACCGGTTACAACTTCAAGTAACCACCCACCATCCTTTATCTCAGGCGCGGCTCTGTCGCGCCTTTGCTCTCTTCGCCGCTTTTTCTATGTTCACCTGTTTTTTCTATGTTCGCCTTTTTGCCAGCACAAACTGGTCACTGGGGATGACGCCCCGTAAAGAAAGGGATCATCAGCCCCATAACGGATCGGCTGTCATCCTGGTCACCAGAAAATCCACAAAGCTGCGCAGCAAGGGCGACATCTGCTTACGGGTGGCATACACGGCGTGAATCCCCATGCTGGTGGGTGTCCATTCGGGTAATAACGCCACCAGTTGCCCCTGCGCCAACAACGAGGCCACCGAATAGCGCGGCTGCAAGGTGATGCCATGGCCCTGCAGGGCCGCGCCCAGCAAGAGGTTGGAGATATTGGCGCTAAAGGTCCCGCTCACGGGCACAGACTCGGGCCCATCCGGCCCGGTAAAGGCCCAGAGGCTCTTGCCAAAGTAGGTGTAGGTTAGACAGTTGTGGTAAGCCAGCTCCTGTACCTGTTGTGGCACGCCATGGGCCTTGAGATAGGCAGGTGAAGCGCAGACCACCGAGTGACAGGCGCCCAGACGTCGGGCCACCAGATTGGGATCCAGTTCATTGCTGATACGCAGGGCAAGATCCATGCGTTCCGCCACCAGATCCACCGTCCTATCCTGCACCAAAAGATCGATGGCCGTCCCCGGCCACAGGGCCAGATAGTCGTTGACCGCCGTCACCAGCAGGGCCTCAGCCAGCGAATAACTACAGGTGAGGCGTAGCTGTCCCTTGGGCGCGGCATTCTGGCTCGCGGCAACCTGCTCCATCTCCTCTCCCAACGCCAGCATGGCCCTGGCCCGTTGCAGTGCCGCCTCACCGGCACTGGTCAGACTCTGTCTGCGGGTGGTTCTGTGCAGTAACCGGGCGCCCATCCAGCTCTCCAGCTCGGCCAGATAGCGCGAGGCCATGGCACGGGATATATCAAGTTGTTCGGCTCCGGCACTCAGGCTGCCACGCTCCACAATCGCCACAAACACGCGCAGGGCGGTCAATCTGTCCATGTTATTTGCTCGATATATGCAACAGTCATGTACTTATTATGCCGTATATGTGATTAAGTCGATCAAATAAACTTCTCTCATCGCCGGTAACGGCACACACCATGAGGAAGCAGAAGATGACTAACACCCTGAGCCTGAGCAGCCTGACACTGATCACCACCCTGGCAGCGGGTAACACCCTGGCGGCACCGCTAAACGTAACCGTCTATAACCCGGGCGCAAACGCCATCTTCCCGGTCTCCTCCTCGCTGATCAGTGGTGAAAAAGAGGCCATTCTGGTGGATGCCCAATTTAGCGTGGCGGATGGCAACGCTCTGGTGGATCTCGTCAAACAAAGTGGCAAGCGGCTGACCATGGTCTTTATCAGCGGTGGCGATCCGGACTTCTATTTTGGTCTGGAGCCTATCCAGGCCGCCTTTCCTGACGCCAAAATCGTTGCGACGCAACAAGTCATCGACCATATCCAGCACACCAAGGCCGCCAAGCTGGCCTACTGGGGCCCCATACTGGGTGAACAGGCTCCCAAGCGTCTGTTTGTCCCCACCCTGCTCGGCAGCAGCACCCTGACGCTGGAAGGAAAAACCATCGAAATTCGCGAGCGGGACACCCACCAGGCCTACCTCTGGATTCCAGGTATCAAGACCGCATTGGGTGGCGTTCTGGTCAGTGCCGGGCAACACCTCTGGACCGCCGACAGCCAGACGCCTGCTGCACGACTGGAGTGGTCAACGGCGCTGGAGCGTCTTGCCGCCCTGCATCCTGAGCGCGTAATTCCAGGCCACTTTCTGGGATCTGAACCCCAAGGGAGTGCGGCCGTCACCTTTACCCATGAGTATCTGAAGTTTTACGAACAGGCGCTAAGCCAGAGCAAGAGCTCAGGTGAGCTTATCCAGAAGCTCAAGGCCGCCTACCCCGAGCTACCTGTGGATGAGGGCATGGCCATCAGTGCCAAGGTCAATACTGGCGAGATGAAGTGGTAAGCCTGCGGCTGGGCCTGACGCCCAGCCGCTCTCTATCACCCGGCCATTTTCTATCAAGCAATCCGCAGCGAGGTAAACATGCAGCCAACCCGATTGCACTATATTTATGACCCCCTCTGTGGCTGGTGCTACGGTGCCGCGCCACTGCTCCAGGCAGCTAACCAACTAGCCGACCTGGAGATTGAACTCCACGCCGGAGGGCTCTGGCTGGGCTCGCGCCGTCAAACCATGGGCACTGCCCTACGGGATTATGTGCGTCCCCATGACGAGCGGATCCAGGCCCTGACGGGTCAGCACTTTGGCGAGCACTATTTCAACGAACTGCTGCTAAACCCGGCCTATACCCTGGACTCCGAGCCACCTATCCGCGCCATTATGGCCATCACCCGGCTAGGAGGCAGTGGCTTGCAACTGCTTACTCGTATTCAGCAGAGCCACTACCGGGATGGTCTATGGATCGGCCATCTTCCCAGCTTGATGGCTCTGGCAAAGGAGCAGGGGGTGGATGAGGAAGCCTTTATCACCCACTACGGGCAAGCGGATTTGGCCGGGCATCTGGCCCTGAGTCAGCAGTGGCTAAGACGCCTGGGCGGACAGGGCTATCCCACCCTGGGGCTAGAGCAGCACGGTGGGCTGACCCCGATCCCGGTTGCCCCGTTTTTGGGTAACCCGCCAGAGTTTGTCCAGAAACTCAAGAGCCTGTTAGCCAATGGCGAACCCGTTTCACCCACGACATAGCCAGATCACTGCCGGGGTTGTCGCCTCACCCGGCGGATTTTCTGTCCGTCAGCCCGGCAAAGTGAGCACATAAGAAGTCGATAAAGACCCTCACCTTGGCGGGTAGATGCTGACGCGCCGCATAGTAGAGCCAGACGGTACGCGGCTCAGGCCAATAGGCGGGAAGGATCGGCTGTAACAAGCCAGACGCTAGATATGACTCAATATGCCAGTGCCCCAGAGTGCCAATACCCACCCCCTGCAGCAACAGCTCACGCAGCGCATCAATGCTGGAGACACTCACATTGCCCTGGGGGTCGATATGGTGCTCCACCCCCTCGCTGACAAAACGCCAGGGCAGCTTGCGCCCCGTTCCCAGCGAGCGAAAACCCAGGCAGTTATGACGCCCCAGATCCGCCAAACTAGTAGGCTCTCCCACCCTGGCCAGATAACCGGGTGTAGCCACTGTGGCCAGTTGCATCTGATACAGAGGGCGCGCCACCAGACGGCTATCCTGGTTAACCCGGTTACCGATCCCCACATCAAACCCCTCGGCCACCAGATCCACCACCCTGTCTTCGAAACGCATATCCAGCTCGATTTGCGGGTAATTCGCCAAAAAATCCGGCACCAGAGGCACGATAAAACGACGGCCAAAGCTGTCTGGCACACTGATGCGCAGCAAACCGGCCGGTGTCGAGGTTCGAGCTCGCAACCGCGCCAACGCTTCACCAATCTGCTCGCTGGCTGGTTGGCAACTTTGCTGCAACTCCCGACCATCCTCGGTCAGACTCAAGGAGCGAGTTGTCCGGTGGAAAAGGCGTACCCCGAGCTGCCGCTCCAGCTGCAATATGCTCTTGCTCACCGCCGCCGCCGAGATCCCCAACTGACGTGCGGCAGCGGAGAAACTTCCCAGCTCGGCCACCAGCAAAAAAGCCGACAACTGACTTGGTATGGCAAACGACATGGCTATGTTCCTACCCTGGATAACACCCCTTATTTTCAACTTTTGGTTATTACTGTTGCAACGAAAAATGGAGTTTTAGTTACCAATATTTCAGGCAAACTGGCTCTAGATGATAAACAGATACTTTTGAGCGGATCTTCGGGCCGCACTGAAAAAGGAAGGAACTAGTCATGAGCAACCCAACCCTGAGCCTACTCGAACAACGTCGCTCCGAGCGCAACTTTACCGGGGAAACCATTCCCGAAGCCGATCTGCAGACCATACTCAAGGCCGCCCAGCAAGCCCCCACCTCGGTCAACGGCCAGCAGATCTCCCTGGTGGTGGTGCGCGATAAAAACACCATAGCCAAGATCGCCGAACTTGCCGGTGGCCAACCCCAGGTTGCCACGGCCGATACCTTTATCGCCATCGTCATCGACTATCAGCGGGCAACTGAAGCGGCGCGCCTGGCGGGCCAAGCCATGGTGATTGATGGCTCGGCAGAAGGGCTGATGGTGGGCGCCGTGGATGCAGGCATCATGCTGCAGGCATTGCAGACGGCTGCTGGCGCGCTGGGCTACGGCACCACAGCCATAGGGGCCGTGCGCCGCGACCCGCAAGCCATGATTGAGTTGTTGGGACTGCCCCCGAAGACCTTCGTCGCAGTCGGCAGCACACTGGGAGTCATCGACAAGTCCAAGCAGGCGCAAGTCAAACCCCGCGTACCGCTGGAGAGCTTTGCCCTGCGCGAACGCTACGATCTGGCTGCCGTACAAAAAGGGGTTGCCGCGTATGATGCGACTCTGCGCCAATGGTGGGATGAACAGGGGCTCACCCAGATGCCCTCCTATGCCGCCTCAACCGCTGGCTACTATCAGACCATCTATTTCCCCAAGGTTGCCGCCACCCTCACCCACCAGGGTTTTGCCTTCAAGGATGAGTAAACCGTTTGGCCCCGCACAGTGGGGCCAAACGGCGGTTTTGGGCTAGACTCCAAGAGTGTACTCTGCCATAGGGAGGCAGAATGAAGGCTCGCTGGCTATGGCTACTTTTTTTCCTGCTGGCCCCGCTTATGCAGCTGGCATCAGTACGGGGGGCCACGTCTCCGTCGCCGCCCCTGACGCTGGTCACCGAGGATCTGCCCCCGCTTAACTATCAAGATGGCGACAAGGTGAGCGGCATTGCCACCGAGATAGTGCTGGCCACACTGCAAAAAGCCGGGCTTAGCGCCACACCGCGCGTCTATCCCTGGGCCCGGGCCATCAACATGGCGGAGCAGCAGGAGAATGTGCTGATCTTCAGCATTGCCCGCATCCCGGAGCGGGAAAAGCGGTTTCAATGGATTGGCCCCCTCTTCCCCTACAGCGAATCGCTCTACAAACTCAAGCGCCGTCAGGACATCCCCCTCGCCACACTGGAGCAGGCCAAACAGTACCAGATTGGCGTGATCCGCGGTTATGCGGTGCACGAGATGCTAAAGCGTGAGGGATTTATCGATAACGTCCATCTGCAACTGGCCAAGGATCAGGAGCAAAACCTGCGCAAACTCTTTAGCGGCAAAACCGATCTGCTGGTGGGATCAGAGCTGGATCTGAGATGGCGCCTGCAGCACAATCCCGGGCTGGGCCGTTATGAGGATCTCTCCTGCGCCCTCTATCTGGAAAAATCCTTTTCCCATGTCTATATGGCCTTCGGCCTCAAGACTCGTCCCGAGATGGTAGAGACCTTTCGCCATGCCTTCGAGCAGATCCAGGCCGACGGCACCCTGGACCTAATTTTGAGCAAGTACCACTACCAAGAAGCCAGCCCTACAGATCACCCCGCGCCATAAGCACCATCACGGCCCATTAAGCCAATCTTAAGCTGCCGCTAAGGCAATACTAATCTTGCTGCCCCGACAATCTCCCTATCGACAGTGGCCCCGCCGCCACTGGTTATTCACAAAAGGAGTTGTCACCGATGAAGTCTATTTCTGTACTAGCCACAGCCATTACCGCCAGCCTGATCGGCTCCATGAGTCCAGCCTGGGCCTTCGATCTGCAAGCCCCCAAGGAGGATCAATTTATTCTGGGAGCCGGTATGGGCGTCCTTCCCGAGTACCAGGGGGATCAGGTGTACCAGTTTGTCATCACCCCCGCCATCAAGGGTGCCTGGAGCAGCGATAAGCTGGGCACCTTTGCCGCCGGCTATGGCGCTCACGGCGGCCTGAGCTGGAGTCCGTTCCACTTCGCCAGCAGCGAAATTGCCCTGGTCACCGACTACGCCTCGGGGCGTGCCGACTCGGATGATGGCCATCACTACCTCTTTGGCAGCGACTATCTCAAAGGGATGGGTGAGGTGAAGGACACCCCCGAGCTGGGCCTGCGCGCCAGCACAACCCTGCTGCCCTACCTGACCCTTCACTCCCAGCTGATGTGGGGCCTGGGCAACACGGGCCATAAAGGAGCCTGGGGGGATGTGGGCCTGGAGGCCAGCAGCTATCTGACCGAGTCGCTGGAAGGGTCGTTTGATGTCAGCTCCAGTTGGGGAGATGGCGACTATATGTCCAGCTTCTATGGCGTCTCCGGAGAACAGGCGAAGAACAGCCAGTTTCATGGCTACTCCGCTGGCGCTGGGATCAAGGATGTCAGCCTGAGCGCCGGTTTGCGCTATCACCTCAATCCGCAGATGAGCCTGGAGAGCCATGTGGGCATGGTTACCCTGGTTGGCGATGCGGCCGATAGCCCCATAGTTCGCGAAAGCCACAATCTGGTGGCCAGCATGATGTTTCTGTACCGCTTCTGATGCCGGAATTGTCGCAAGGAGAGCCCATGACTACCACACAATACCGCTTGCTGCTCTGCCTGCTGAGTGGCTTGGCCGGATGCCACAGCACCCGAAATGACCCACCGATCAACGCCCCGACCAGTGGCACCCTGGAGGCCATCTTTCCCCATCAGGCCGAGAGCGAGGTGCCCATCAACAGCCAGATACATCTGCGCCTGTCGGAACAGAATGCCGCGGCCAAACCCAACCCTGATGCGTTCCGGCTTGTCCTGCTGACGGCCCCGACTGAGCCGTTACCGCTGCAGGTGAGCAAAGAGGGAGAAGAGATGCTGCTCACCCCCGAGCAGCCACTGGCCCAGGCGAGTCGCTATCGCCTGCAATACGGCTCGGGTGCCCGCGCCTGGCAGCTGGAGTTCACCACAGAGCAGCGCAGCGACTACCCGGTGAAACTGCCGCCACCGCAAGGTGATTACGGGGTGGGCGAGCTGCCTGCCATCCTCTTTTCACGCAGCATCACCCCGAGCGCAGAGGGCGAAGCCGATACCCGTCCCATCGATATGCAGATCTGGTATCCGGTGGGCAAGATCTTTCACGGACCGCGCGCCCCCTATCTGGACACGGAGATTGCCGACTTGGGTGAGCAGAGCGGCTTCTCTACCGGCTCCCTCAACGATATAGTGCGCACCAATGCCCGACTGGGTGAGCAGGGGGAGTGTTCCCGCCCCCATCCGCTGATCCTCTTCTCCCCCGGCTATGGCGAGTTAAGCCAGTTTTACCGGACAATCATAGAGCCGCTGGTGGCCAGGGGCTATGTGGTGGCCGGGATCAACCATGCCTCAACGGCTCTGCTGACACGCGCGGGCAATGGCGATCTGGTTTCGGCAGATCCCATCCCCTTCGACTTGCCCGCCGCTGAGCTGCAAACCTGGCAACAACAAAAACTCGATGACAATGTGGAGGATCTGGATAGCGCCATTGCCCGCATCGCCCTGGAGAGCAGTGCCGATACGCGGATCAAGGGGTGTGTGGATCTGCAACATATCGGCCTGCTGGGCCACTCCTTTGGCGGCGCCACCGCCCTGGAGGCCCTGGTAACCCGGGATTACTATCTGGCCGCCGTCAACCTGGATGGCGACCTGTTCGGCAAGCATCACACCACCCCCAGCAACCGGGCCGTGTTACAAATGCAGAGCGTCGCAGGAATACACGACAACAGTATGAGGGAGCGGGATGATACACTCACGGGCGAACACTATTGGCTCGAAGTCGCGCAGAGCGATCATCTGGACTTTTCCGATCTCCATTGGTATCGCCAGTACCTGCAGGGGTCCATGGCGGACACCCTCAGCGCCCTTGAGCCGGCACAAATGATACCGATCCAGACACGTTGGCTGGGCGCCTTCTTTGATCGCGAACTCAAGGGGCAGCCTGTCGCCCTAGAGGAGCTCCCCCTGGATGGCGTCAGGTTCCTACCCTGAACCATATGGAAATGGTGAACCCCCTGATATGAACATATTGTTGATCGAGGATGATCTGGCGTTGGGCAAGGCCATAGCCAGAGCACTGGAGCAAGCCGGTTTTGACTGCTGCTGGGTCAGAATGCTGCAGGATGCCGAAAAACAGGCGGCAAGCCAGAGCTTTACCGCCGCCTTGCTGGATCTGGGGCTCCCCGATGGTGAGGGGCTCACCTTTCTCAGCCGTCAGCGCCGGGCAGGCAGTCGCCTGCCCATCCTCATCCTCACGGCGCGGGATGCCCTTGAGGATCGGATTGGTGGTCTGGACTCCGGAGCCGATGACTATCTGGCCAAACCTTTTGCCATTCCCGAGATGCTCTCCCGCCTCAAGGCCATCACCCGTCGCAGCGCCGGATTTGCCAGCCAGATCTGGGCGGTGGACGAGATCCGTCTCGACCCCTTCAATCGCTGGGTCGAGCTGGCCGGTGAGCGCCTCGCCCTGCAACCCAGGGAGTTCGATGTGCTGCTGGAGCTGATGAAACAGGCGGGCAATGTGGTGCGCAAATCGGCACTGGAGGCCATGCTGGACTCTGAGCGCAAGGAGAGCGAGAGCAATGCCATCGAGGTCTATATCCACCATCTGCGCAAGAAGCTCGGCAGCGAGCGCATCGTCACGGTGCGCGGCATAGGCTATCTGCTGCAGCGGAGCGGATCATGAAGTTTCACTATCGCTCCCTCTGGCTGCGCTTTGCCCTGATGCAGTTTGTGCTGCTCTTTGCCGTACTCAGCGGGGTCAATCTGCTGCTCTCGGCCCTGCAAAAAGAGCAGGCCGAGCAGGATATGGACCAGCAGTTACAGCTGATTGCCCAAGGCATGGTGGATCTGACCGCCTCGCTGGAGGGGCGCGTACCGGCCCATGACTATATGGATCGGCTGGAGCAGCTCTACATCTCCGCCGTTCTGCTGGATGAGGAGCGGCAGAAGAGCGGTTACCGACCGCTCTTTATGATCTGGCGCAGCGATGGCACCCCGCTTTATTCCTCACTGGACACCTCACAAAGAGAAGTGCAACATCCGCTTCCCAAGGCAGAAACCGCCCCCGCCTGGCTCGATAGTGGTGAGTGGCGCAGCCTCTGGGTCAGTGACAAGAAGCACCATTACCGACTGCTGGCCGCCGAATCACGTCAGGAGCGCGCGCAACTGCTCAAGACCGATTACAAGGCGCACCTCTCCCACTGGGGCATCAACTTCATTGCCATGATGCTGACCGCCTGGGCCATTGCCCACTTTGCCCTGGCGCCCCTGCGTCGCATTGCCCGGGAAATTGCCGCCAAGGAGCCCATGGATCTCACCCCGTTGCAACAGGGCGGAGCCTATCGAGAGACCCGCCCCCTGGTCAATGCCATCAATCAGTTGATGCGGCGCCAGCAGGAGCTCAACCAGCGCGAGAAGCAGTTTCTTGCCGATGCCGCCCATGAGTTACGAACCCCCATCGCTGCCATCACGGCCCAACTGCATGTCTACCAGCACAGCCGCAGCGCCGAGGAGCAACAGGAGGTGATGCAGGAGATCCAGCACGCCCTGCAACGCACCAGCTCACTCTCCCGCCAGCTGATCGCCATGGCACGGCTGGAAACCGAGGCCTACCAGATTGCACTGGTTCCCTGCGATCTGGTGGAGCTGGTGCGTCAGGCCATTGTGCTGTGCGTGCCGCTGGCCCTCTCCAAGGGCATAGAGCTGCGTTATGAAGGCGAAGAGCAGAGCCCCTGCCTGCTCGATCCCCATGCCTTTGCCGCCGTGATGCAAAACCTGCTGGATAATGCCATCAAATACCACGACAAACCCAATGGCCGGGTAACGGTGAGAGTGAGCCATTACCAGGAACGCTGCGAGATCTGGGTACGGGATAATGGCCCCGGGGTTGCACAAGAGCATCGCTCACGGCTGTTTGAGCGCTTCTTCCGGGTGCCCGGCAACCTGCAGACCGGCAGCGGGCTGGGGTTGGCCATCGCCAGAAAGTTAGTCACCTACCAGGGGGGAGAGATAGAGTGCGGTGATGGGTTAGAGTGCAGCGATAGAATTGAGTGCAGCGATGGAATTGAGTGCAGCGATAAGTTAGCGCCGCAGGGATTGGGGCTGCGGCTTAGCTTCCCTCTGCAGGCGAGCGGCGCGGAATAATAAAAAGTTGTGTGACATCCAACCTCGGGATATCACACAGCATCACCTTGAGCTACGACTTTGCCATCTGACGTTTGGCCAATAACTCATACAGCCCGGCCAAGGCAAAGCAAAGGGCGCCGTAAAAAGCCGCGGCCGCCCCCAGGATCAGGTAGCGGTTACCCGTTTCAACCCAACCCCATAACGCAAATAAGGACAAGGCAACCATAAAATGCAAGGCTAAAAACTGTCGCAGCGACAAGCCATAACGTTTGAACATGCGATCTCCTTACTGTAACTCAATCGAGATATAAGTATGGGTGGGTGTAAAACTGAAGCGACTCTCGCCAAAATCCGGCGCCCGCATGGCGGGTCGCACCTTGTTGGATACCCCCCAGGCCTCGGTGGGCATTCCCAACCAGTTAGTGTCGAGTACGCCATTACCATTGTCATCATGAAATACCGCCAGCGCATACTCACCATAAGCGAGGGCCAGGTGATGAGTCAGGCTCGGCTCACACTGTGCTGGCGAAAGGGGGATCCGGGATTTGGCAATCGCCTGTCCAATCTGCATGAAGCCCGCCGCCTTATCATAGACAGCCAGCATCACGCTTCCCTTACATGAGCCAATCCCCGAGACCTGTACGCTCATATCACCCAAGATTGTTGCCTGGGCAGAGAGCGTCATCATGCCAAGCAACCCTACTGCCTTAGCCATGTTTTGGAACATGCGTCCCTCCATCAAGCCAGTGACACATCCTGCTTCCGACCCTCATCACCTAGAAATAGACAATGCAGCAGCCCGGCAATACCCAATACCAGAGCCAGTAAGTGGATGTCCTGTCAGGCACTTACTGTCAGGCACTTCAGACATAGCTCTTCAGGCATAGTACGGCTATAGGGCAAGCGTGAACGATCAAGTGGTCTGAAACGGAAGCAGAGAGGATGAAGGGGCCCACCGGGAGATGAGCCCCACTCAGATTAAAGCTTGAATACCTCGGCGGCCACGGCGACGGTTTCCACTATCACCACCTGCTTGCCAACCTGATCCTTGGAGAGCTTCACATCCTCACGCACTGGCACAACACGGCTGGCACCATCCTCGAACAGCAGAGTCGCCGTTCTGGCCTTGGTGTCGATGGCCGTTACTTTGGCTGTCGTGGTCTGACGCGCAGCGACCAGCATGCCAGGCTTCTGACCCTCGTCTGCCGCAGCGGCCAAGAGCTCCGCTTCGCTGGTCTGGGCACTCTTGGCATCTCTCAGATAGACGACAGTTTCCACCATCAGGGTCGCCTTCACGGTATCGCCTACCTGAAGTTGGGGGAAATTGATCATCTCAGGCGGCGCCTGAACATGGCGAGTATGTCCTGCCGCATCCTGCAGCACAAACTCACGCTTGGCCTGGTCGATCTTAGTCACTTTCGCCGTGATCTGTTCAGTCTGGGTCACCATGCCACCCGCCTTGCCCATCTCTTTCACGATGTCTGTGTTGACCTGGCTATCCAGCGCTTGATCTGCTGGCGCTGGTTGAACGGCTTGAGTCGGCGCCGTAGAACAACCCGCAACTCCGGCTACCAAGGCGGCCAATAAAGTCATCCGTGCAAAATTTGTCATCAACAAGCTCCTTTTGTAATTAGTAGAGCCCAACGCTCTAGTCATTTGAGTATCGTATGGTGCAGTAATAAGCCCATAACTGTCCAGTAACCATAAAGTAATTAGGGTTCCTCATTCCAAAAGCCTTGGTGCAATCGTCGATAGGCGATCGGAGCCAACATCAATCACCGGCTCTCGCCGCCCCGAATAGTCATGGCGTACTGGCAGGTTGGCGTAAATTATCAAGTCGCCGCCGTAGGGTGAGGATAGGGTAAGCGAGGTCAACCTTTAGGAGCCCATCATGACCCGATATCTAGCTCTGCCCCTGCTGCTTGCCTCTATCACCACCTGGGCCGCGACCGATGACCCCACTGTCGGACGCTGGCAGGGAAAATGGGGAGATGGCATCCGTGATGCCCTCACCCTTACTCCGGTCGATGCCGGACAGATGAAGGTGCACTACTGGCGCAAACTCGATGCCGATTACCGGCAGGCCGAGCTGCAATTTGATGCCATTGCCACCGTCGCGCGCACCGAGCCCCTGACCCTGGAGTGGAAGATTGAAGGCGACCCCCAGCAGGGCAAGATGCACCTGGCCTATCAAAGCAGCAATGACACCATGGCGCTGACCTACCGCAGCAGTCAGCAAGGAGGCACAGTGAACCTGCATCGCAGCAACAGCAACACATCCGACACCAGCCACGCCGCCCCTGCCGCCGACCCCGCCTTGCAGCCTCAACCGGGCAGCTCGGCAGTCAGCTTCACCTGGTTGGCCCCCAAGGCCAAGGCGGTATTTTTAGCCGGCGAGATGAACGACTGGCAGGCCGATACCCTGCCCATGGTCAAAAATGATAAGGGGGAGTGGCAGCTGACCGTCTATCTGGCACCGGGCCGCTGGTCCTATAAGTTTGTGCAGGATGGCCAGTGGCTCAGCGATGAGCACAACCCACGCAAACACTCGGATGGCCAGGGGGGCTATAATTCGGTGCTGCAGGTGGGCAAGCCTGATCCGCTGTTTATGCCCAGAGCCAACCCCAGCGAGCGTGGAACCCTACAGGAGATAAGCTTCGACAGTCATGAACTGGGCAAGCGCAGCCTGCTGCTCTACCGTCCGGCGGGCGTGAAAGCCGATCTCCAACTGCCCTGGGCCCTGGTGCTGCATGGCTATGGCATGGATCGCCAGCAGTGGGTCAAGGATGGCGAGCTACCCACCCTGCTGGATAACCTGATAGCACAAAAGCAGATCCCGCCCATGGCACTGCTGATGGTCGATGGCGGCAAGACCTTCTACCAGGGGCCGACCGAGCGCTACCTGATGCAGGATCTGCTGCCCCACACGGCGCAATGGGGCTTGAGTGAAAACCCGGCCCAACGCGCCCTGCTCGGCGTCTCCATGGGTGGCTTCGGCGCCTTTAACCTGGCCTACCACTACCCCGAGCAGTTCGCCACCAGCGTCGCCCTCTCCGGTTACTTCGCCATGGGGCCGCAAGATCAGTGGCAGGCTGCCAGGGTGGCCAAGATCAAACAGCCGCTGATCTACTGCGGCTTGCAGGATCACACCAGCTTGCAGAGCAATCAGGAGCTGGAGCAGCAGCTGAAGAAACAGGGCCTTCTCCTTCCCATCCACTACGCCGCCGGCGGCCACACCTGGCACTACTGGCAAAGCATCATGCCGGAAGCGCTCACCAAACTGGCAGGGGTGATCAGCGCCAGCAAAAGCTAGTACGTTCTGGCCCTGCAATGCCGTTGACTCAAGACAAGGCGGGGCCGTTCCCTTTGCACAACACACTCTTTCATGGCCAACCCAGGAGCTCGGTGGCGGCATACATGCCGCTAACCGTTGACACAGCGGGAATATTTCTTGCGTTGTCTGATGAGCAAGTCGGTACTCAGACCGGGAGCCTGTTAAAGCAAAGCATCGAAGTCAGGGCCGACGCTCGATATAGAGGATCACCTCGCCCAGTGAAATGCCGAATTTACTGATCTCGGCACGATTGATGAGGCGATCGGCATCGAGCAGATACATCCAGTCATCGAAGTTAACACGCACCACATCGCCATCCGGCAAGGTCAGGTCTAGCTGATAGCGCCAATTGAGGGCGAAGCCTTCACTCTTGCCTACCGCTTCACCCACAACATCGGACGCGGTGCCGCGCCAATGGCCATCTGCGCCCTGAGTGAGATGCCAGGTGCGGGTCTGCTGACGGCCGTCATCGAAGTAAAACTGCTCGAACAACTCTCCCTTGCCATCTTGCCAGCGCCCCACCATCTCCACCCGAAAGCGACTGGTGACCTCGCCGCTACGGTTAGTCACCAGACCATGGGCCACCAGTTTGCCATTGAAAAATTGCGCCAGATCCCAGGCCGGCCCCTGCTCCCGATACACATCAAGGCTGGTACCACAGCTTGCCAACAGCAGCAATGGCAGCAGGATTAGCAAACGACACATACGATGAAGAGTCATATCGAGCTCCAGTATCAGAGTTGGCCGCGCAAGCGGCGAGTAAGGGACGGATCACGGCTGTTATCCGCCAGCCAGATCGCCAAAAAGGCAGAGGAGAATTGTGGATCCGCCAGGGTGCCAAGGAGCTGTTCCTGCCACCAGAAATGGCCATGTCCCTGGGCATCCACATAGAAGGTGAGCCGATCCCCGGCCGCCACATCCGGCCAGAAGCCTGCCAGTTGTTGCAGCCACTGCTGACGCTGGGTTTCACTGCCCAGATCAAGCCGTTGCCACTCATCGGTGGTAGCGGAGAGCAGATCCTGGCGAGAGATGGCTCTGGCGTAGGTAAGCATCAACGCCTGGGGGTAGTCTCCCGGCTGGTAGCGGCCGCTGTGACTGTAAAAGGTCGCGTCATAGAGCTTGAACCAGAGCCACTCCATCTCTCCCTGGCCGACGGTACGCAAGCTCTGCCAGGGAGGAGGCGAGGCCAGTAGAGTGGGAGTCCATGTGATACACAACGCCACCATCAGCAGGCGCAGGCGGCGCCACGGGCCAAAGCATGAGCCTCTGTTGTTCATGACGGTTTATCTCCCTGGTTAGTTCCTGTGGCGGCCAGCACATGCAGGCTATTGCTTGCCGGATCACAGGCTTGCAGCTTGACCATGGCCCATAGCAATACGAGTAACCATCCCGACCAGACAAGCAACAGCACGGCGCTGCTGATCCATAACCCCCAGGGTAACTGCACAGCGCCCATGGCAGCACCGGTCACATAGGAGGAGGCGCCCCCCAATCCTCCCAGCAGCGCTTGCTGCCAGCGGGGCAAGCTCAATAGCCAGCGCAAACCATGGGCCAGGGTCAGGGCAAACCCGAGCCACAACAGCGCCAGCCAGAGGGGGAAGCCGGACGCAAATTCAAACAGCCCCAACTGCCAGAGCAGCGCATCCAGCAGGCAACCAGCCAGAGCTAGGGGCAGTAGTCGCAGATCTCGGCTGCGCTGAGGTGAAAACAACCCGTGCAGCGCCAGAAACCCCAGCAGAGGTGCCGGTTGCTGCCAGGCCACGGCCAGCAACCAGAACAGGTTGAAGCCCAGCAGTTGCATCCAGGGCCACATGTCAGTTACCTCTTACCAGCAGATCGGACTGGTCGATCGCCCGACCAGCCCGCGGCGCCCGGCTTGGCCGCCTCCAGTTGCACCAGGCTGATGGCCCGCTCCCAGAACCCACCTTCGCAGTAGGCAAAATAGAAGTGCCAGAGGCGGATGAAGTCCTGGCTATATCCCAGCGTCGGCAACTCGGGCGCCAGCGCCAGAAAGCGCTCGCACCAGTGGGCCAGGGTACGGGCATAGTGCTGGCCATGATCATGCAGCCGCACCAGTTGCATGTCGGTCTCCCGCGCCAGCAGGGTCGCCATCTGGGATACACTCGGCAGGCAGCCGCCCGGGAATATGTAGCGCTGGATGAAATCGACGTTGCGCAGATACTGGTCATGACGTTGATCGGCTATGGTGATGGCCTGGATCAACAGGCGACCATCGGGCTTGAGCAAGCGGGAAAGTTGCCGGAAATAGTCCGGCAGGAAGGCATGGCCCACCGCCTCTATCATCTCGATGGAGACCAGTTTGTCATAGGTTCCCTCCAGATGGCGGTAATCCTCAAGCAGCAAACTGATGCGATCCTGCAACCCCTCTTTGTCAATCCAGGCTCGGGCATAGTCATGCTGGGCTTGGGATATGGTGGTGGTGGTCACCCGACAGCCGTAGTGGCGGGCGGCATAGATGGCCAGCCCACCCCAGCCAGTGCCAATTTCCAGCAGATGATCCTGTGGCCCCAGCTCAAGCCGCTCGCAAATGGTACGCAGCTTGGCCTGTTGCGCCTCCTCCAGGCTGGCCTCAGGGTGCGGATAGATGCCGCTTGAATACTGCATATGGCTATCGAGAAAGCCCTGATAGAGGACATTACCCAGATCATAATGGGCGGCAATATTGGAGCGGGAGCCGGTCAGCGTATTGCGGTTGAGCCAGTGCCGCACCTTGTTAAAGGGGAAGCTGAGCCAGCCCAGACGCCGCTCCAGACTATCGAGCAGGCTCTGGTTACGGGCCAGCAGACGCACCAGCGCCACCGGATCCGGGCTGCTCCACAGCCCCTCCACCCAGGTTTCCCCGGCGGCGATACTGCCCCCCAACAGCAGACGGCGATAGAAGGCCGGATCCTGCACCACCAGCTCGGCGTACAGATCGGTGCCGGTCACCCCGAAGCTGTAGTGCTCACTGGCTTCACGCAGCAGCAGTTGACCATCAGTGAGTCGCCCCAGCAGCTTGAGCAACAGTTGCTTGGCCCCCTTGTCGAGCAAGGAGGCGGAAAGAGTCGATTGCACCAGTTCCATTAGCGAGTCTCCGGGTGGCTAAAGATAGGGGTTCGTTTGATAAAAAGGCGCAGTGCCTGCCAGTAGATCCCCAGCAGCACCTTCATGGTCATCCAGGGCCAGCGCACCAAAAGACGCATCAGCCCCCGGCGTGACAGCGGCTCACGGCGTAACGTCAGGGTGGCATCAAAGAGCTTGGCCTCGCCAGATTGAGGGTGACTCTCGATATGGATCAGCGTCTGTTGCTCGGGCGGACGGATGCGCCAGTGGTACCGCATGGCCAGATCCATAAAGGGCGAAACATGAAAATCCTTGTTGTGTGGCGCCAGCGCCCTCAGATCCAGCAGGTAGTAGTGACGCTCGTTCCAGGGGGTGTTCGAAACCTCGGCCAGCAGGTAACGGGCATTCTCCTGCTGATAGCAGAAGTAGAAGTTGACCGGGCTGAAATAAAAGCCCAGACAGCGCACATTCCCCAGCAGCAGCACCCGTTGATCGGGGGTGGCCTCCCCACCCAGCTCCGCCACCTTCTGCCATACCGCCTGCTTGAGGGAGCCGCTACTGCCCTTGAGATAATCCTGACGGTAAAAAGAGAGCAGCCCGGCCCGCTCGATGCCGAACCAGCGCCCCTGGCCCACGCCAAGCGTCTCGACCTCGTCCAGATCCAGCCCCAACATAAACAGGCTGTAGGAGAAGGCATGGGCCCTGGGGGCAAAACGGCGATGACGTACCGACCCCTGCCAGATGGCGCTGATGGAACTGAGAGGAGTGAGGGTGCTAAAGGAAGCGGCGCTCATAGCGTGGCCCCGAAACGCTTGGCCACATCCAGGGCACTGCGCACCCCATCCTCATGAAAGCCGTTGTACCAGTAAGCCCCACAAAAATGGGTATGGTGCTGACCGCAAATGTCGGCTCTGGCCTGCTGAGCCTGAATCGAGGCCAGATTAAACACCGGATGGTCATAGACGAAACGGCGCAGCACCTTGCTCTCATCCACCTTGCCCGCAGGATTAAGGCTGACACAAAACGGCGATGGCGACTCCAGCCCCTGCAAAATATTCATGTTATAGCTCACCAGTGGACGGGCCTGCTCATCGCTATCGAGCTGATAGTTCCAGCTGGCCCAGGCTTTGCGCCGGGCAGGCAGACAGTTCACATCGGTATGCAACCAGACCTCGTTGGCCTGATAGGCCATGGCCCCCAGAATAGCCTGCTCCCGCGCGCTGGCATCTTGCAGTAGCCGCAAGGCCTGATCGCTATGACAGGCAAGGATCACCTCGTCAAAGTGCTCCTCTCCCATAAGGCTCTGGATCACCACCCCATCGGCTACGCGCCGAATTCCGTGCACCGGACACGCCAGCCGGATCTGCTGCTGCCAGCCTGCAGTCAATGGCCCCAGGTACTCCCGGGAACCACCCGGTATCACGTACCACTGGGGACGATTGGCCACATCCAGCAGGCCGTGATTCTGGAAAAAACGCAGGAAAAAGCCGAGGGGAAAGGCGCGCATGTCCGCCAGGGTCGATGACCAGATGGCCGCTCCCATGGGCAGTATGTAGTGGCGGGCAAAATAGTCGCTAAAGCCTCCCGCTTGCAGAAACGCTCCCAGGGTCAGCTCAGGCTTCTCTGTTGACTCAGGCTTCTCTATTGGCTCAGGGCTGCCTGCCGAGATCGGCTCGGCTGGTTTCTGCCCGACCAGCCAGGCCCGCGCCTGCCGGTTAAAGCGCAAGATCTCGGCTACAAAGCGGTAAAAGCGCGGGCTCAGCAAATTACTGCGCTGGGCAAACAGGGTGTCGAGATTGTGGCCGTTGTATTCGAGCCCCTCAGGGCTTTTGACCGAAAAGCTCATCTCGGTGGGCTGGCTCGCCACACCAATTCGCGCCAGCAACTTGAGAAAGTTCGGGTAGGTGCGGTCGTTGAATACGATAAAACCGGTATCCACGGCATAGTTGCGCCCCCCCAGCGTCACATCCACCGTCGCCGTATGTCCGCCGAGCTCGGGAGCCGCCTCAAACAGGGTGATCTCATGCTGGCGATGCAGCAGAAAACCGGCGGTGAGCCCCGAGATGCCGGAGCCTATGATGGCGATCTTTTTCTTCATAAGGAGCGTCCTTTCGACAATAGGGAGCGGCCAAGGCGCAGCCACAGACCAACCGGCAAGGCGCCCAGCAGGCGCAACAGCCAGATAAAACGGCGGGGAAAGTGGATCTGGTGCTGACCTGCGGCCAATCCGGCACGTATGATGCGCGAAGCCTCGGTGACCGCCACCAGACAGGGCATGGGAAAATCATTCTTGGCCGTCAGCGGCGTCTGCACAAAACCGGGCCGGATCAGGGTCACCCCCACCCCTTTGAGCTGCAGATCCAGTCGCAAGGTGGCGGCCAGATAATCCAGGGCCGCCTTGGAGGCGCCATAGGCCTCGGCCTTTGGCAGTGGCAACCAGCTGATGGAGGAGCTGACAATCGCCAGCCGCGCCCCCCGCCCCAGAAGCGGCAAGAAAGCCTCCAGCGCCAGACCCGTAGCAATCAGGTTGGTCTCGATGACCCGGGCAAAGAGCTCGCCATCAAAGCCATCATCCAGCGTCATATACTCGCAGGTTCCGGCGTTGAGGATCAGCAGATCCAGTGGCGGCAGTTGGGCGGCTATCTGCGCCAATGCGGCCCGATCCCGCACATCGAAGGCCAGCGGGGTGATCCCCGCTTGACTCAGTTCATCAAGCCGCTGCGCATCACGGCCACATCCCCACACCTGCCAGCCAGCCTGCTGGTAATCCAGCGCCAGTTGTCGACCCAGCCCGGAGCTGGCTCCGGTGATCAGCACGCGTCCACTCATGACCCCAGCCTCCCCTTGATAAGCCGCACCAGCGGCCCCAGCAGCGGCAACTGCTCATAGAGCAGGGCCCCCAGATCGAAATAGTCGCGATGCACCATCACCTTACCTGCGGCATCAAACTCCAGTCGGGTAGCCCCTTCCACCCGGATCGGCTGACCCGCCGCCAATCTGGGGTGAGAGAAGGTCATCACCCAGCCGAGCCAAGCCTGCGCCCCCTGTTGCTGCTGACTCACAATCTCGAAGCGGCAGTAGCTCAGGCGCTGATAGAGGGCAGCAAAGTAGTCGCTCAGTGCCGCCAGCCCCTCGATACGATGGGCCGGATCGATAAAGAGCACTTGCTCAGCATAGATCTCAGACAACCTGTGCAGTTGCTGCCGATCCAGCTGCTGGTACAGGGCGATAAAGCGGCTTAGCGACTCGCTCATACTCTCTCTCCTGATAATGGAACATCGAGCCTGATCTCAAATAGCGCCTTAAGTCTGACTCAAACTGCACATGACAAGCGCAGCTCGCTACTGCGTTGGGCCGTGAGCCAGGATGCCAGTGTGAGCTGCCATTGCCGTGAGGCCAGCCATTCCGGGTCGTAGAGGCTGCCCAGTTCACCAAACAGGCAGGTGCCAGCTGGCCAGTCGGCGCTTAGATCCGGCTTACCAAGACCTGCCCCCAGCAGCACCAGCCAGGGGCTTGCTACTCGCCCCTCCAGCAAGAGCGCCTGCTTGGGATCGACAGCCCCCAGCAGTTGCACCTCATAGCCCTGGTTTACCAGCTCATAGCCACACCAGATCAGATCCAGCGGCCCGACCTGCCCCCAACTGGCCAAGGTAACGGGTTCGCCCTTCTCCTGTTCGATAAGATGACGGGCAAAACGGGTCTGTAACCACCCCAACCAGACCTGCTGCAGCAATGTCCCATCCGGGCGCTCACGCCACAGGCCGAGCAACAGTTCCACCAGCGGCTGCAACAATCGACTACGCACCAGCTCGAAGGGATAGCTCGCCAGCAGCTCATTAAGCGTAGCCTCGACCTTGCGCTGGTTGAAAGCCAGTATCGCCTGACAGAAAGACTCGAAACTCTGCTGCCAATGATCGTCCCCCGGCAACGAGTACGGGTCGCTCAATAGCCCCTTGACCTGGCCTATGCTCACGCCTCGCTCCAGCCAGCTCAGGATCTCGCCTATCTGGCGGATATCCGCCTCGCTGTAGAGGCGGTGCCCCTTCTCGGTCCGGGCCGGTTGCACCAGACCATAGCGACGCTGCCAGGCACGCAGGGTAACGGCGTTAACCCCCGTCAGACGGGAGACCTCGCGGATGGGATAAACCCCCTCCTCCGGTGGCAACGAGGTGAGATCTTGCTTCACATCAGACATAACAACTTCCATTCATCAAAGATCAGAGCCCGTAACGCAGCTTCAGCGTATCCGGGTGTGGATTGAGATAGACCTGCCCGGCCAGATAACGGTTGGGATATTCCCGCAGGTAATGACGGATCAGGGTCAAGGGCACCAGCAGCGGAAAGATGCCGGTACGGTACTTATTTATGGTGTCGGCCAACTCCTGCTTCTGGGCCGGAGTCAGCACGCGCTTGAAGTAACCCTGCAAGTGCATCAGCACATTGGTGTGGTTACGACGGGTGGCGAGTACGCGAAGCGCCGTCATCAGCCCCTGGATATAGCGCTGGGCCACCTCGTCCAGATTGGCCTTGCCGACCAGGGCCAGCAATCTGCCAAGCGACCGATAGTGAGTCGTGGCATGGGAGAGCACCAGATACTTGTAACGGGAGTGAAACTCCATCAGGGCGGCGGCAGTAAGCCCCCGGGCACAGAGCTGTTGCCAGTCATGGTAGGCAAAGACCCGCAGCACAAAGTTTTCCCGCAGCAGGGGGTCGCACAGGCGACCATCCTCCTCGACGGGCAGCAGGGGGTTGGCCGCCATCAGCGCTTGGGCAAACAGACCCACCCCCTCCTTAGCGCTACCGCCGTTGTGACCACCATCGGCAGTACCAGCATAGACGCGCACCCGCTCCATGCCGCAACTGGGGGACTTGGCACAGAGGATATAGCCGGAGATAAAATCCAGCTGACGCGCCTTCTGTTCGCTAAAGGCGATGAGCTTTTCAGTAACATCAAAGCTGCCGTTGCTGGCCTCGGCACGGATCTCCCCCTGACGCCTGACCAGACGAATAGCCGCCCGTGGCGAACCCAGACCAATGGCCATCTCGGGGCAGACAGGGTGATAGTCAAAGTGAGCACCAAGATCCTGTTCACAGAAGCTGGAGCGCTTGTGGCCCCCATCGAACCGCACTTGCTGCCCCAGTAGGCAGGCACTGATACCGACCTGAATCTTGTACATGACGGCGCTCCTTGTATAACCATTGCTTAAGTTATAGCAGTTATACAAAAAAAGGAAAGTTGTATAACTATTGTTAACGATGCAATAGAGGGGCAAGGTGACGTTTAGCGGAATAGGCACCACCCCCTCCCATAAAATGGGAAGGAGCAGAGCAACGCCGCCCCCTTTGCAAGGGGAGGTCGGGGAGAGGTCGGATTGGGCTAGGAAGAAGGGATTGCGCGCTTTGGCTTGCGGCCTGGCTTGGCACTGGCGGCGCGCTCGGCCTGGATGCGGGCCAGCAGAGCGGCGGCGCTCTGCTCGCCGGAGATCAACTCGGGATGGGCGGCGCGCCAGTCGGCGGTCAGCTCACCGCTAAAGGCCTTGGCCAAGATCGCCTGGTTCAGCTTATCGACCCGCGATTGCGCCGCCGCCACCTGCTGCTCCACGCTCTCGGCATAGGCAAATAGCTGCTCCACCCGCCGCACTATTTCGGTTTGTTCTTCCATAGGGGGGATTGATATTGGACAAGCAGAGAACGCTTTGTGAGTTAAATCAGGTTGACTCGATCGTCCCGACTTGTCTTTTATAAAAACCTGACAAACGGGCGATTCCAAAAAGAAAATCAAATATTCCCTTGAAAGAATTGCAGCGTTGTAATTAAGTCTAAACGAATTATTGTGCATAATTCCACGCACGCCAGTTAATACCCGACCTACGGTTCCAGTTCTAGACAGAATTATATCATCTTCATCTGCAATGATTGACCTGGCATCAATAAATGCATAATGCACAGCCTCAGAGAAGTTTGTCTCATAATTGACAGTTCGCAATATTGGAAGACACCCATCACCACTATTTTTTGATCGTAAATCCTTTGCAATCTGGAGACCTTGCTGGAAAGTCATCAAATTACCGATGGCAGAAATAGCCCATGATTTAGGTACATTGAAAATGTATAAATCATCCATACGGAATTTTGAGTCAACATTTATTGATCCAATAAAGCAACCATTATTTTTTTCTCTCCACTCCTCCGTCAGTTTGCCGCTAACGGCGGCGGAGAGTACGGATTGGCGGAAGCGCTTAAGCAGGGCGGGAATGGCGTCCAGTCTGGCCTTGATGGTCGCCACTTGCGCCAACAAACTATCCAGCCGCTCGGCAATGATTTTTTGTTCGGCCAACGGTGGCAAACATATGTCATGTGCCTTAATGACGGCTTGTGAAATATTAGGTTGCGCTCCACCTTGGCCTTTTTTTATGAACGCATCTTTTTCATTCAACGACAAATAATATAAGAAATCGGTGCATGTAATGCCCTGAATAGGTGAACCGACAGCACACGCCTGATTTGTTGTCGCATCTAACCCAAGAATGGACGTTCTGCCAATAGTGGCACCGTACATCGCAATGATTACTGAGCCTTTGGGAAAGAATTTAGCACTTGAATTATTAATAGCCTCTTCAGTGATAAATTCGCTGGCATGAGTAACCACTTTATCACCAAGATCACCCGTCTTAATCCAAGGAACATTTCCATTATAATAATCAGGGTTACTTCTTGATGGCGTTCCACCAGATCCCCACTCAGCAATGTTTGACAATGTTGTTAAAACCCACCCCTCCGGCAATTTAACCTCGGCCATTATTTCCCCTCCCCCAGCAGTTCACTAAGCAGGGTTTTCTGGGCATCGGCCTCGTCACTGGCGCCCAACTCGCGCAGCAGGGCATCGAGCTCACCTAACGCCTGCACCAGCTCGCCCATGGCCTCGGCGGCTAGCACCCCAGGCTCGGGTAGATCGGCGGCATCGACGCTGTTTTTATCTTTAAGCCAGCTGATATCCAGCGAGTCGCCCTTCTGCTCGGCAATCCACTGCCGGCTAAAGCAGCGCCAGCGGCTGGTTTCCAGCGTCTGGGCGGCGGCATCATCGGCCTGCTCGGTCAGGCGCCAGTCGCCTTCACTGCGCGGACTCAAACCGCATGGAGCGGCACCATAGAGAGCCTCAAACGGCTGCAGGTGCGATTCGGTGAAAGGCGTGCGCTTGCCAAAGCTCGGCATATTGGTACGCAGATCGTAGACCCAGACATGCTGGGTGCACTTTTCCTGCTGCAGCTTGTCGCCCGCCGCCCCCTTGGTAAAAAAGAGCACATTGGTCTTGACCCCCTGGGCATAGAAGATGCCAGTGGGCAGCCGCAGGATGGTGTGCAGGTTGCATTTATCCAGCAGATCGCGGCGGATTTCGGTGCCCTTACCTGCCTCGAACAGGACGTTATCGGGCAGTACCACGGCGGCGCGACCACCGGGCTTGAGGTTGCGGTAGATATGCTGCAAGAAGGCCAGCTGCTTGTTGCTGGTGTCGAAGGTGAGATCGTCGCGGGTGATGCTGGCTTCGCCCCCCTTGGAGGTGCCAAATGGCGGATTGGCCAGGATCACATCGGCCTTGGGCAGCTTGGCCCCCACTTGCCCCAGACTATTGCCCAGATGGACCACGCCGTCTTCATCGCCCTCCATGCCATGCAGCAGGCAGTTCATCAGTGCCAGGCGGCGGGTAGAGGGCACCAGCTCGACACCAATAAAGGCTTGGCGCTTTTGAAAGGTGAATGCCTTTAATGGCAGATCATCGTAGCTATCTTGCTGTTTGATGTAGTGATCGGCGGCGATCAGAAAGCCGGCGGTGCCAGCGGCCGGATCCTGAATAAGCTCGCCCGGCTGGGGCTGGATGCAGCGCACCATGCTGTTAATAAGCGCCCGGGGCGTAAAGTATTGACCAGCGCCGGATTTGGTCTCACCGGCGTTTTTCTCCAGCAAGCCTTCATAGAGATCGCCCAAGCCATCCTTGCTGGCACTGAACCAGTCGATCTGATCCAGTGTCTTGATCATCTGCTCCAGATGGCGCGGTTCGCGCAACCGGGTCTGGGCATCGGCATAGATGGCGCTGATGAGCGGATCGGCATGCACCAGCTTGCCCTCGCCATCCTTGCCGGTGGAAAGACTAAGCAGAATGCGCCGGTAGTCGTTGAGCAGGTTGATACCCGACTTGCCGTTGAGATCGCTCCAGCGGCAGCCTGCTGGCAAGGTGTGCTGATCCAGCAGCTCGGCCTCGGTGTTCTCGTGCACCATCTTGATAAACAGCAGCAGCACCAGCTCGGTGACATAGTCGGAGTAGTTGATGCCGTCATCGCGCAGCACATCACACAGGTTCCAGAGCTTCTGGACGATATCGTTATTGGTCATGGCAAGGCCTTATAAATCAGAGGTCATGACGCTGCAGGAACAGAGCCACCAGCGCCTCGTTGATGTAGTAATTGCTGCGGCCGATCTTCTCCTTGCGCAGCAAGCCCATCTCCACCAGTTGGTCCAGATACTTACTGGCCGTCAGGCGGCTCACCTGCAGGTCCTGCATGATAAATTCAATCTTGGTATAGGGATGGTTAAACAGGTTATTGAGCAGCTCTTGGGAGTAGAGACGGGGCTGCTTCTGCCGCAGTTGCAGCTTATAACGCTGCATCAGGATTTTGATCTGCTTGATCAGCTCAATGGTGGACAGGGCCGTCTGCACCACCGCCTCAAGTATGTAGAGCAGCCAGGGCTCCCAGGCCTCGTCATCTCGCACCGATTGCAGCAGGCGGTAGTAATCCTCCTTGGTTTCTATCAAATAGCGACTGAGGTAGAGGATCGGCAGATCCAGCAAGCCTTGCGCCACCAGATAGAGCATGTTGAGTATGCGCCCGGTGCGGCCATTGCCATCGTAAAAGGGGTGAATGCTCTCGAACTGGTGATGGATGATGGCCATCTTGACCAGAGGATCCGCCTCACACAGGGAGCCATCGTTGATATAGGCCAGCAGGTTGACCATCAGCAGTTCAATCTGCTCCGGATGCTGCGGCGGTGAGTAGATAACTTCACCGGTACGCGCATTCTTGAGTTCAGTGCCGGGCAGACGCCGCAGCCCGGCACGGTTTTTCTCCAGCCGTTGCTGTATCGCCAAGATGTCATCCAGGCGGATCAGCCTTTGCTGCTGAACCCTGGCAAACCCCTCTTTGAGTGCCGCGGCATAATCCTGCACCTCTTTGGCCGCTGGATTAACGACACCTTCACTGAAGAGCTCCGCCTTGTAGAGATCGTCATGGGTTGTGACGATATTCTCGATCTCCGAGCTATGCTTGGCTTCTTGCAGCGCCAACGTATTGATGAGAATGGCATCGTTGGGAATGGTCGCTGCCACCCCCTTAAGCTCGGCCAGATAGCGCTGGGCTTCTGCGGTCTTTTTCAGTACGGCGCGGGTTTCCCACTTTTCGATATCAGGCAGCGGCAGAGGACACAGAGGATGGGAGTGCATCATCAGACCTTGGCAGTCATGTATAGATTGGAAGCTATTCTATACATGACACGAAAATGTGCATAGAAATTTGGATTTTTTATACATATCGTCGGCATCTGTATAGATAAGGCCCGTTTGCTATACCCATGCAAAAAAAACCAAACGACACCCAATAAAAAACCCGCGCAATTTGTGCGTAACTGCAGAAGCAGACATAGGCATGGCGGGTGTGTTGCAGCAAGAGTACGGAGCGCATACAGCAAATGCAAGAGCCTTGGGATGACTCATTATGTCACCCGATTGCCCACATGGCCTCACCCAGCTCGGCCAGTACGGTATCAAGCTGATTGCCCAGCAGTTTGTCGAACTGTTTGGCGCCACCGCTATCGGCAAAGCGGACATTGACGAAGTCGCGATCGAGGATCACCTCATGCACTAACTGTTTGCCCAGCCGCGCCAACCAGTTACGCTGGTTGGGCTGCCAGGCATGGCTGGCGTAGATACGCTCCATGGCTCGAGCCACTCGCTGCTCGAACGGCAACAATGCCTCGCCCAGTGCCGCGCGGCGAATATGGCCTATGATGCTGGCGGCGATATCCTGATTGGTCTGATTGCGCACCGCCGTTTGCAGTTTGGCTTCGGAATAACCGGCACCGTCGAGCAGCAGCTTCACCTCTTTGAGCTGCTCGCGGGTCAGATCCCGCGGCCGATTGACCACCACAGCCAGCGCCGCCGATTGGTTAAGCTGGGCGCGGATAAAGTGGTTGAAGCTGTCGAGATAATCCTTTGGCTTCTCATAGTCACCATAATTTTGATCGCGCAATGTCAGCTCGTCGTGATGATCCGAGAGCAGGGGGCGATAGAGCGAGCCCAGCAAATCACTCACCTCGGTCAGTTGGGTGATTAACCCACCCTGCTGCTGAATAAAGTGTGCCGCGCCCACCGGCCCCATCTCCCGCAGGTGCAGATGCAGGGTTTCCGGGGCCACGCCCCAGAGTTGCTCCAGTTCATCGAGTTTTGCCTTGAGCTCGGGCTTGTTCTCGGCCTTGCTATGGGCCTTGCGCAACACCCGCATCAGCTTCTGGCTCAGTTGATCGAGCAGGGCATCGGCATGGCTCTGTCCGCTCTGCTCGCCTGGCAACGACTGGGCCTTAGCCAGTAGATCTGGATCAGTCAACTCCTCCAGCAACTGTTCAAGGGTCACCGATGGATCCTTGACCAGCGGCTGCATGGTATTGACCTCCTGCAGCGAGGCATAAATATCTACCGGGTCATAAATGCGGAACACCGTCTTGCCTATCTCGTCACAACGGCGGGTGGCACGGCCAATCATCTGCTCGTAGAGGATGCGCGAGCGCACCCGGCGCAAGAACACCAGATGGCAGATGGGCCGCACATCAATACCTGTGGTGAGCAGATCGACCGTGATGGCAATATTGGGGTAGCGTTCATTCTTGTACTGCCGGATCAGTAGGTCGACCTTGTCGCTTTGACCTGTGATCTTGGCCACCGCCGCCTGATTGTACTCGTCGCCATACTGCGCCTTGAAGGCATCATCCAACAGACGTTTGACCATATCGGCATGCAGATCGGTGGCGCAGAAGATAAGTGTCTTCTCCTCACCGAAGGGATCGAGCTCCTGCACCAGTTGCTGGCAGATGACGCGGTTGAAATTCTCGTTGATCACCCGGCGATTAAACGCCTCCACATCGAAACTCAGTTCGTCTTCCAGCTCGGCGGTTTCCAGCTCGCCGGTGCGCAGGTTGAGTGCCGTGACACTCTGCCCCTTATCGAACTGGATGCCATTTTTGGTGAGCAGGGTTTCATAGCGCACCGGCGGTTCATGATCGATGAGCCAGTCATCGGCCACCGCCTCACGGTAGGAGTAGGTGTAAACTGGCTTGCCGAAGATCTCGCTGGTATGTTTGGCCGGGGTTGCCGTCAAGCCAATCTTGACCGCATCGAAGTACTCCAGTACCCGCCGGTAGCTTGACAGGTATTGCGCCGCATCGCGGGTGGCCAGCTCCCCTTCGGTCATCTCCTGATCCAGGGTGTAACCCCGGTGGGCCTCGTCCACTATGATGCAGTCAAACTGATCCACAGGTGGCGGGTTATCAGACATGAACACTCGCTTGACCATGGCCTGCACGGTCGCCACCTGAATGCGGGTCTCCGCCTCGGTGGCCATATCCCCCAACTCGGCCACGTTATAGATCTTGGAGAGGCTGAAATTTTGCTCCAGCGGTGCCTCATGAAACGCTTCCAGCGCCTGATTGCCCAGAGCCGTGCGATCGACCAGAAAGAGAATGCGCTTGAAGCGCTCAGCTTTAAGGAAGCGATACATCAACCCTATGATGGTACGGGTCTTGCCGGTGCCGGTGGCCATGGCCAGCAGCGCAGTACGAATATCCTGTGCCAGGGTGTTTTCAACCGCGACAATGGCCTTCTGCTGATAATCACGCAGCTTCAAATAGCCAAAAGGCTCTTGCTGCAGTTTCTTCTCAGCCTCTTCCTTGCTGCGATGGAGCAGATCCAGCAGCCCCTCTGGCGAGTGAAAAGAGGGTAAGGCGCGCTTGAGATTTCCCGGCTCACGGACATCGCGAAACCAGGTTCCTGATTGCTCGGCCAACTGGGGAACAAAGGGACGGCCATTGCAGGAGTAGACAAACGGCACCCTATAATGTCCCTGAGCCTCATCGGCCCAGGCCACACTGCGGCCAGCCAGCTCCCATGCTGCAGTCAGCGGCGCTGTCAGCTTGAGGTCACGACTGTAGCGCTCGGCTTGCGCTATTTTGCCTGCCACATTGACGTTTTCCTTCTTGGCCTCAACGACGGCCAATGGCGTCAACCCGGCAAATAGCAGATAGTCGGCACGACCATCTGCCGTGGGCCATTCGGCAATCGCCCGGTTCACCCCCTTCTCGGGGCGAGCCCCCTTGCGATAATCGAGCAGCACGCTGTCGGCCTCCCAACCTGCCTCCTGTAACTGCAAGTCGATCAGAATTCGGGTGAGCTCTTCGGTAAGCTCGATCTGCTTGCTGGCCTTACGGCTGTTGCTCTGAGCCTGTTGGCGCCGGGTTTGCGCCAGTGATCCAGAGGCAACCAATTGCGCCTGCAACGCTTTGAGGCGCTGTTCATACTCGACCTGTTGTGCAGCCAGCACCGCTTCCTGCTGGCGGTTCTGTGCGGCCAAAGTCCGTGCCTCGGCATCCATCTCCTGAGCCAGTTGCTCATATTCAGCCCGCTCCCTGGCCAGCAAGGCGGCGAGCTGCTGGTTGGATCCCAGTTGTTCATGGCTCAGGTTCAGATCAGATTTGAGTTGTTCGATTTGCGTCTGCAGCGAGGTCAGCTCGGCGCTGGGATCCTGAGGCTGGATAAAGGCGCCCGGCTTGAAAGCGGGCCCCTGCTTGCCAAAGGTCTGGTGAAACCAGATGGCCAGCGCCCGGGCTACCTTCAGCCCATCCAGCGCCTCTTTATGCCGGGTGCGAAACTGGTGAGTGGCCTTGTTGCCCTCGATACGCAGGGTATGAAACAGATCGCGAACCATAGGGTCAAATTTCAACTCGCGATTCAGGCGATAGAGCAGATCAGCCTGGGTTGTCTGCTCATCAAACTCTATCTGGTAGAGGACAGCCATATGTTGCGCCAGGGCTTCACCCAGTTGACGCAACTTGATCAGCGTGGTGTTGGGATCAAAACTGAAGGCGCGCTCGGCTGCCGTAGCCAGCTCCAGTAACAGAGGATCATGCTCACCGAGAAACGCAAAATTGGACCCAACATTTGCCATCCGCCTTCTTCCTCCACAAGCCGGGGGAGCGGGATCACCGCCCTCACCAGCCTTACTGTCGCCATGTTTAAGCTAGCCCCATTCAACCAATAAGGATAAACCGGACAAGGAGCATCGATTGGGTCATTCTATGAGGCTTGGACTTAAAGCTCTAGCTCTAATGCCAGAGTTTGAGTGGCAAGGCACCGAGCTAGATGACACCTGGCCACGGAATAGCCCTGTTGCGGCGTTTTCTCCACGAAGGCGGTGGTAAAGGAAACGAGCGGTATGGGCTGAACAGGATGGGACAGCCATGCCATCAGCAGCGGATGGATGTCCCTTTGACTCTCAGCTTTCTCTCCTCATGCTACTAAACAAGGTGCGACAAAACAGGAGCCCGGACACAGAAGCCGGGCCCCACAAGAGGGTCAGACCCCCTGCAAGCGGGTGGCAATGGCGGTGGCCGCCTCGATGCCATGTTGCTTGAGCTGATCTTCCGGCAATTCGTCAATGCCAAAGAGACGGCGATCGAAGTGATAGAGCTCGTCCACATGGATCACCTCGATGGGCACCTCGACCACACCGGCCATCATGCGGCTGGCGCAATCCACGGCGCATCCCTCCAGTGCCACGACACGGGCCGCCTGACGCACCAGCTCCCGCTGGCCGGAATCCTTGGTAAAGGCCCCGCCCAAGCAGATGCGTACCGTCTGTTGTGGCAGTAACTGGTGACAGAGATAGTTGCTGGCCTGACGCGCCACCTCGCCTCGCAGACAGCCCCCTTCGCAGCAGAGCACGGCGATGGGCTTGTCGGCCTGGCGCCGGGCGTAGTCGTCGCATAAGCCGCAGTAGGCGGTGGTCTTGGGGATCTTCACTACTTCGACGCCCGGTTCGGACTGGGATGGGGTGACGCTGTTAGTGCATTGGGACATGATGCCCTCCTTCTGGTTGAGATAACCGTTAGACGGAGGGCGAGTGGAAAGGGATACAGGGGTGAAGAACTATTTTTGCTGGCGGTCACACATCAGACCGATCTCGCTGTGATGGTAGAAGTGACACTCGCACTCCATCAGCTTACGCATCCGCTCGCGGGCACGGTGCAGGCGGATCTTCACCGTCTCCAGTGTCACACCGAGAATGTTGGCGATCTCGGGATTGCTCAGCTCCTCGTAATCACTCAGCAACAGCACCAGACGATAGCCCTGGGGCAATTGGTTGACCAAAGCGCGGACGCAGTCGCCCATCTCATCCCGAATATGCTGCAGGCCAAGATCCGGCCCTGGGCCTTCATGGGCCTGAGGTGCCAGCGGCAATGACGCAAATAACGCGTTGTGCCGCTGGCGACGCAGATGGTCGGTGGCCGCGTTGGTGGCGATGCGGTAGATCCAGGTAGAGAGCGCCGCCTCGCCCCGGAACTCGGGCAGTGACTGGCTCACCTGCAACATGACGTTCTGCAGCACATCCTGTGCCTCATGCTCACCCAGCAGGCGAGCCAGATAACGCCCCATCTTCGGCTGGTAGTGCCGATAAATCTCATCAAACTCGGTCATCTCTTTCCTGCCCGGCTTATCCGCCACAACATCCGCTCACGGGGGGAAGGTTGGCCAAGGAGCCTGGATCGCCCTTGATGGGAAACCCTCGAACCACCCAGCGTTTCAGGCCAAACTTCATATTGCTCACCTTGTCATACCCCTTGTTCATCAGGTAATAGGTGGCGCGCAGGCTGCGGCTGCCATCGCGGCAGGCAAGGATCAGCGGCTGATCGATGGGAAGCTCGGCATAACGCTGCTCCAGCTCGCTTAGCGGCATCAGGATGATGCCGGGCACATCGAAGGCCAGTTGGGCTATCTCGTCGCGCTCGCGCACATCCACCAGTAGAGCCCCCTGTTGCAGCAATCCCTGTGTGGTGGTGGGACACACCTCTTTGGCTTCTTCTAGCATAGGATCCTCCTTGTTGATGAAGCGGCTCAGGCGCTGAGCCACTTTTCAATCTTGTCACGGGAGGGGATACCGCCCGAGTGGACCACCTTGCCGTCAATCACCACGCCGGGAGTAGAGAGAATGCCGTAACTCATGATCTCCCGCAGCTCTTCCACCTTCTCCAGCTCGATGGCGATCCCCTTGCTGGTTGCCACCTCTTCAATCATCTTGGCCACTGTCTTGCAGTTGGCGCAGCCTGAGCCCAATACCTTGATCTGTTTCATCATTCCACTCCTGTGTTATCTCAATTAAAGCACCGCATTAAAGATAAAGCCCACCAGCAATATGCCCAGCGCCACCACGCCCACAAAGGTGGCGATGAGGCGGGGCTTGAGCACCTTGCGCAAGATGATCATCTCAGGCAACGAGAGGGCGATGACCGACATCATGAAGGCCAGCACTGTGCCCAGCGCCGCCCCCTTGGCCAGAAGGGCCTGAACTATGGGTATGATGCCTGCGGCATTGCTATACATGGGCACCCCCAGCAGCACCGCCAGCGGCACGGACCACCAGGCCTCTTTGCCCATGAAAGAGGCCATAAACGCCTCCGGCACATAGCCATGGATCGCCGCACCGATGGCGATCCCCGCCAGAATATAGGGCCAGACCCGGCCCACTATCTGCCCCACGGCATCAAATCCGCATGCCACCCGATCCCCCAGCGCCACGCTCTGGAACGCCATCTCGGCGGAATATTTTGGCATCTGGCTCACCCATTCCTCCAGTGAGCCCTCCATCTTAAGGCGACCTATGATCCAGCCCGCCACCATGGCCACAGCCAACCCCAGCCCCAGATAGAGCAGGGCCACCTTCCAGCCAAACAGACCAAAGAGCAGGGTCAGCGCCACCTCGTTGACCATGGGGGCCGAGATAAGAAAGGAGAAGGTGACCCCCAGCGGCACACCCGCCTGCACAAAGCCGATAAACAGCGGCACCGCCGAGCAGGAGCAAAAAGGGGTGACGATCCCCAGCAGGGCCGCCAGCACGTTGGCGCCGCCTTCGCCTCGCCCCGCCAGCAGGGCTCGGGTACGCTCAGGGGTAAACCAGGAGTTGATCATCCCCATCACAAAGACAATGCCGGTGAGCAGCAGCAAGACCTTGGGGGTGTCATAGAGAAAGAATTGCAAGGCAGACCCGAGCTGGCTCTGCCTTGGCACCGGCAACCAGCTGACCAGCAGCTCGGAGCCTGGCAGGATCAGCAGATAGAGCCCCAGCCACAACAGGGCGGCCAGCGGCAAAAAGAACATAGGGTGCTGATGGGAAAAGGCCTTGATGGCCGCGAGTTGACGCATGTGTGATGCCTCCTGGCTTAGGTATTCCTGTAGCAGAAGACGTAACAGAGGGCAAAAGGATGCAAAAAAAAGTAAAAAAATCCACCCGCAGATGGAAATGCACGCCCTCTAATGCAAGTCAGTTAGCGAAGGAGAGATAGCCTCTCGAGCCAACCGTTGGCGGCAAGGACGCCGCCATCGAGCCCCCATGGAAGGGTTTACGGCGAGTTGGCGAGGGAGGCTCTCTCACCCGGCCTCTTACGGCCTCTTAACGGGTAAGCATTGATGCACTCCCTCTCCTTTTTTCAATGGGGGTTTCGGCATTTGTCTCACCATACGGCTAACGATAGGCATGAGAGAGAGGAGTTATGGTTTATCTGTTTCGTCCTCAGACACCTGCGGCGTCTGCGCAGGACGCGGGGTATAGCAGCATACCTTGCCTTGGGCATCGAGCCGGACCTGGCAGGAGCGGGTCAGTTGCTCCTTCAAGCGGACTCGGGCCCGTTGCAGGCGCGACTTGGCCGCCGCCAGAGTGAGGCCCTGAGCCGTGGCGAACGCCTGCTGGGTCATGCCATTGATGTCGCAACAGCTAAGGATCAGCCGATCGGCCTCATCCAGTTCACTCAACACCCGTGGCAGGCAGCCGGTCAGATCGTCCACCACAGCCGAGGTCGGCGCTTCATGGTGCAGATCATCGGGAAGCGACACCCACTCCCTGTGCTTGCGCTGCAGATCCACCAGATGATGACGTGCCACCTCAAAGAGCCAGGCCCTGGGATCCTTTATGGCACAGAAACGGCTGCCCTGGCCCATGGCCTTGAGAAACAGATCCTGCAAGGCATCGGCCGCCAGCGCCGGATCCCGCAGCCGGTAGATAAACCAGCCACGCAGTTCATGCTCATGCAGCTGCCAGGCCCGCAGCAGGCACGGAGGCACAGCACCTGGTTTCATGGCTGTCACACCCGACAATCCACCAGCATCCGAGACTGGCTCACCAGAGCCATCATCCTTGACCATATGGGCTCCTGATCTCTAACGTCTGGCGGTCAGCAAGAAGATGGGGTAATCGCCCCAGGGTTTTTGCGCCACGCTGGCAGTACAAATTTCCACCTGGCTAAACCCGGCCTGCTCGGCCAGCGCCCTGATCTGCTCCCGGGCAAAACCGGCATGATAGACGCCGGTCATATCCGGATGAAAGCGGCCATCTTCGGCATCCAGATCGGCCAGGGCGATAAAGCCCCCGGGCGGCAGCAGGGCATAAAATCGGGCCAGCAGGGCCGGGATATCTGCCACATGGTGTAGCGTCATGGATGAGACGATTCCATCAAAGCAGGCGCCACCCAGGCGCGCATCGAGCGGCTCGCAGGTCAGATCCAGTGGCAGTATCTCCAGCAGACAGGGCAGCCGATGACGCTTGGCTTCAAGTTCTAGATTCATGGCCGCCGAGACATCCACCGCCGTCACCTTGCGCACCGACGGCGCTATCTGCGCCAGCAGCAGGCCGGTGCCCGAGCCAAAATCCATAAGATGCATCTGCGGGTCAAAACGGATAGCCGAGAGCAGACTCCGGCCTATCCCCTCCACGGCCGCCACCCGCTGGGCATTAGCCTCATACTCCTGGGCCTTATGGGCAAACAGATCCTGACTCATTTACAACTCCTGCTCCGGCTTTAACATCCAAAATAGCCACCATGTGACCACGGTGAATAATAACTCGACCGGGAGTGGCCACCAGGCCGCCATACTCCCGCTTAACATCAACCCCAGAGTCAACAACAAGGATCCTAGCAGCGGAACGCCGGAGCGGCTGCGATAGCGCCGCTGACGCCAAGCCAAAAACAGCGCCTGACCCAACAGGGCAAGCTGCGAGGCAAAGAGCCCAAGGCCCAGTATGATCAGCACATAAGTCATGGGGTTACCTTAGGCGCGGCTTCACTTGGCGTGTACCACCACAGGGTTTCCACTGCGCGGCTGCTTGCAGCCGCTCTCATTCGTCCCCCTGCGCCAACCGCTCGGCGAGGCCGGAGTAACGCTCGGTCTTGCGACGGATGGCCTGAGCCAGCAAGGCCTCATGGGCATAGAGGGTCAGGGCCCACTTGGCGCGGGTGATACCGGTATAGATCAGCTCCCGCGTGAGGATGGGCGAGAAGCGCTCCGGCAGCGCCATCACCACGGCGGCAAACTCCGAACCCTGGGATTTATGAATGGTCATGGCGTAGACGGTCTCATGGGGCGGCAGACGGCTGGGCAACAGGGCACGCAGGGTGCCATCGGCCTGCTCGAACCAGACCCGCAACTGTCCCTCATCATCGGGCAGGCAGAGCCCCAGATCCCCGTTATAGAGAGCGACCCCATGATCGTTTTGCACCACCATGACCGGGCGCCCCGGATACCACTCCGACTCCTTGCTCCGGTTGATAAGCCCGGCCTGAGCCAGGGCGTGCTCAATACGCAGGTTGAGCCCCTCCACACCAAAGGGGCCAGCGCGCAGAGCACACAAGAGTTGAAAGCCATTGAAGAGGGCGAAGATCTGACTACGCTCCTGCCTCTGGCGCACCGCCTGCAAATAGGGTCGGTAACCTGCCACCACCTCCATTATCATGGAATCATAGACACTCTGGGCTCCGGACTGAAGAGCAGGCAGCCAGGGGTGAAACTGGATATCACCATACCCCTGCTGCCAGAGCGCAGGCAGCAGGGCCGCCTCACCTCGGTTGCAGGTTTGCGCCAGTTGGCCTATGCCAGAATGGGCATCGAAGCGCCAACTCTTGCGTAGCAGACAGAGGGTATCGGCCAGGGCCGAAGCCTGCGCTGAGCCAGCCAGCTCATGGCCGCTCTGGCGGCTGAGCCAGGCGGCTTGAGTCGGGCTCATCCCCTCCGCGACGAAGCTGCAGATATCCCCCAGCACAGCCCCCGCCTCCACCGAGGCGAGCTGATCCTTATCCCCCAGCAGCACCAGGCGGGCATGGGCGGGCAGTGCCGCCAACAACCGCGCCATCAGGGGCAGATCCACCATGGAAGCCTCATCCACCACCAGCAGATCCAGATGCAGAGGGTTAGCGGCATGGTGCCGGAACTCATTGCGCCCCGGTATGCTGCCCAAGAGCCTGTGCAGGGTGCTGGCCGTGGTGGGTATGGCCTGACGAGTGACCTCGGGCAACGACAAACCAGCCAGGGCATTGCCTATGCTTTCGCTCAAGCGGGCCGCCGCCTTGCCGGTGGGAGCCACCAGGCGGATGAGCGGCGCCCTGCCCTGAGCCAGCCCCTGCTCCACCAGCAGAGCCAAGAGCTTGGTGACGGTTGTGGTCTTGCCGGTGCCGGGACCGCCGGAGATGACGGTGAAGGCGCTCCCCGCCGCCGTGGCCACAGCCAGCTTCTGATCGTTACAGCAATAGCGCTCGGGCACCCACGCATCCAGCCGCTGCAACTCCTCCGCCCCGCTGGCGGTAGCCAGCAACGCGTCGATGGCAGGCCAATCCAGCCCCGCTGTGACCACCAGATCCAGATACTTGGCCAGGAAGCGTTGCGCGGAAAAGTCCGGCGCACCGCGCTCCTTGAGCAGAATCTTGGCCAACTGGCCATAATCGCGGGCAAACAGCTGTGCCAGCGCGGCCTGAATATCCGGCTGGCTACGCTGGCTGGCCAGCTGTTGCAACCGGGCCGCCAGCTGCTGCTCATAGTCATGATAGCGGGTGAGGTACAGACGCCCCCCCCACAGCCGCAAGGGCCAATGAGGCTCTCCCTCATCACAGTCCTGCCCCACTAACGGGCTGCTGGCAAATTGCGCCAGCCACTGCTGGGGCGGCAGCAAGCCCGCCAACAAGGGGCTACTGGCCTCTGGGGGCAGATCCAGCCATCGCTCCGGGGGCAGGGGCAGACAAACATGGCCGCGCCCCAGCTCGAAGCTGGTGAGCGCCGCCGCCAGCACCAGTTCGGGCGTGCCGCCCAGATCGGCCAGCAGTCGGGCAAACTGCAGATCCAGCTGTCTGAGCTCGCCACTGGCCGCCAGGGCTCTTAACCTGGCGATGATCTCCAGGCTGGTTACTGGCATCTCAAGGCTAGCCACTGGGTTCATACTGTTTCTCCGCAAAAGAGGCGCTCCAGCGCATCGATAAACGCAAGGCTAGGCTGGTAATGGAATACCCCCCCATCCGGCATGCCGCGCAAGAAGAGGTAGAAGACGCCGCCCAGATGGCGAGCCGGATCATAGCCAGGCAGGCGTTGCTTGAGCAGCCGATGCAGGGCCAGGGTGTAGAGCTGGTACTGGAGATCGTAGCGATGATCCAGCATGGCCTGCTCCAGTTGGGCCGGACCATAATCGGCCACCTGATCCCCCAGGTGATTGGACTTGTAATCCAGCAGATACCAGCGCCCCTGCCACTCAAAGACCAAGTCGATAAAGCCCTTGAGCATCCCCTGTACCGTCTGGAAGCTGAGCACCTCGGCGCGAGCCGACAAGGGATCATGCCGGGCCATCAAGGTGCTAAGCGCCCTGGCCTCCAGTGGCGCCATGGGCAGCATAAACTCCAGCTCCACCTGTTTGCGCTTGGCCGCCAGATCCCCCAAGCGTAAACCGGGGGTGACGCCTGGCGTGAGGTTGGTCGCCAGCACCGCCTGCACCTGGGCTTGCAGCACCGGGGCCCACTGCGGGTCAAACCCCTCCTGGGCCAGCAGGGTGTCGATCTGCGCCTTGAGCTCGGCATCGCCCGCTGGGGTGCCGACCGTGACAAAATCGATCTGCTCAAACAGGCTGTGCAGCAGGGTGCCCGCCTGGGCACCGCGCGGAAAGGTGAAGATGGTGCAAGGCGGTTGGTTCTGGCTCCCCGCCAAGCTCGAAGCCAAGAGCGGCGAGCGCTCCCCTTGGGCCTCCATATCAAATCCCGGGGTGGCCAACACCCCCAGCTCATGGCCGCCATGGCTGGCCAGCCCTGTGTAGGAGCTGATCCACCAGTTGCGCTCCAACTTGCCCTTAAACTCCCGCACCTGGGGTTCCGGCCGGGGTAGCACTGTGGGCATAAAAGCTTGCCCACTCTGGGGTAACGGCATCACCACCACGCCAGGTTGAGCCACACAGAGGCGTTCCAGTGCCGCCGCCAGCAGGCTGGCATCCCCGGCCCCCCCCTGCTGCAGCAGATAGCCGATGGCACTCTTGTGCAGATCGGTCACCTCCGACTTGCCTGCGCCTGAACGCAGGGGAGCCAACCCCAACCAGGTGGCATAGATGCCACGCGTCAGGGCCACATAGAGCAGGCGCAGATCCTCGGCCAACCGCTCCCGCTCGGCCTTGACCAGCGCCCCCTCGCCACTTAAATCCAGTATGGTTTGCCCCGCTTCATGATAGAGCGGCGTGTCGGTGGCGCGATAGGCGCAGATAAAGGGCAGGAACACCAGCGGATACTCCAGCCCCTTGGATTTGTGGATGGTCACTATCTGCACCAGTTTGCGTTCAGACTCCAGCCGCAACACCTGCTCGGCCGCCTGGCCATTGGGGTTGGCGATGGCTTCGGAGAGCCAGCGCAACAGGGCATATTCGCCATCAAGCTCCATGCTGGCCTGCTGCAGCAGTTCACCCAAGTGCAGCACATTGGTGAGGCGCCGCTCGCCATAGGCAGCACCCAGCAAACTCGCCGCCAACTGCCGCCGCTGCAGCAACTCATGGAGCATGGCCAACACTCCCTGGCGCAACCAGAGACGCTGGTAGTCGCGAAACTCCTGAACCGTCGCCTCCCAGGCCAGCTCGTCACTGGCCAACTGCTCCAACTCACCCGCATTGAGATCAAACAGGGCACAGGCCAACGCGGCCCGCAACTTGCGCTCATCCGTCGGCTGTTGGCAAGCCTGCAGCAGCAGCAGGAGATCCGCCGCCTCCTGCTGGGCAAAGACGCTATCCCGGTTGGAGAGATAGACAGAGGGAATGCCCAGCCGCGCCAGGGCCTGCTGGATCAGCCGCCCCTCGGCACCGGTGCGCACCAGTACCGCCATATCGCCGGCCTTGAGCGCCTTCTCACCTATCTTGGCCTGCCCACTCTGGGCCAGGCTCAGTAGACGGCTGATCTCGCTGGCGGTGGCCCGCGCTAAATCCGCCTGATAATCGCCCTTGTTGAGGGTAGGCCGCGCCCCATGCAGCCAGCAGGTGAGTGCTGGCGGCTCAGCCCCCTCGACCCACAACCGCTCCTGCTTGCCTTGGGCCGCCACGGGCAGGAAGGGAATATCCGCCGCATAGATGAAAGGATCCTTGGCTTGTTGGAACAGGGCATTGACTGCCGCGACTAACGCAGCACTGGAGCGGTAGTTGCGACCCAAGGTGTAGTGGGCTGCCACACTCTGCCGAGCCTGTATATAGGTGAAAATATCGGCGCCTCGGAAGCCATAGATGGCCTGTTTGGGGTCGCCTATCATCAGCAGGGCACTCTGCTCCCGCGGCTCAGCCGCAGCCCCCTGGAGGGCATCCGCTCGGTCTACTGCCTCTGGGGCCGTCGCCTTATCAGCCGTCTCCTCCTCGGCCGTCACCTTGTCGGCCGTCACCTCGTCAGCATAGAGCCGATGAAAGATGCGGTACTGCTGGGGATCGGTATCCTGAAACTCATCTATCATAGCCACCCGATAGAGGTCACGGATGCGCTGGCTCAAGCGCGGCCCCAGCGTGGAGCCCAGCGCCCGATCCAGATCTTTTAACAGATCATCAAACGAGAGCTGATACTCCCGCCGTTTGCTGGAGCTCATCCGTTCGCGGATCTGCCGGGCGGCCCGTTGCAACACCAGCTCGCGGATCCCCAGTTTTTGTGCCAACAGCTCATCTATCTGGGTAAAGAGCGGCAGGGTCGGCAACACCCCGCCCTTCTTCAGATTAGCCTCCAGGGCCTGTTGCCCGAAGCGCACCAGCGGTTCGGGCAGGGCGTAGCCGGTCTCTGGGTCATTGGCCCACGCCTCTATCTTGCCAAGCCACCCCTCATAGTTTTTGCCGGTATAACGGCTGATCTGCCCCTCGGTCTGAGCGCGGATCGCCTGCTGCTGGGCAAGCCACAGCGCCTTGATGGCATCAATGGCCGCCATGGCCCGGGCATGGCAAGCCGCCACCTGCTCATCCCCCAGTGCCGGCAGTATCTGCAGCTCCTCCTTGCCCAGCCAGGGCGCAAGGGCATTGAGCAGAGCCTGGGGGCCGGACCAGAGCTTATGCACCGCCTGCACCACAGCGCGATCCAGCGGGTAGAACTCGCTGCGCCAGTAGTCACACACCGCCTGCAGCCGGAGCTGGGATTCGTCGGTGAGCAGTTCGGTTTCAAACAGAGCACCCGATTCAAAGGCATTCTGCCGCAACATACGCTGACAGAAGCCGTGAATGGTGAAGATGGCGGCCTCATCCATCTGCCGCTCGGCTGCCAGCAGCAGGCGCGCCGCCGTGGCGTGATCAGTCAGATCGAGCAGTAATTGGGCCAAGAAGGGATCCTGCTTGCCCGGGGGCAACTGGCTACGCAAGAAGGCAAGCCTGGCCTCGTGGATACGGCTGCGGATCCGGCCACGCAGCTCGGCGGTTGCCGCCTCGGTGAAGGTCACCACCAGGATCTCGGTCACCGCCAGGGGACGGACATGGGCGGTGGGCATCCCCTGCGCATCCACGAGGCCATGGCCCAGCAGCAGCCGCAGATAGAGGCCGGCTATGGTGTAGGTCTTGCCTGTCCCGGCAGAAGCCTCGATGAGGCGTACCCCATAGAGAGGAAAGTTCAAGGTATCCAGCGGCTGGGGTTGCCCTTGTGGCAAAGCTGAGAGTTGAGAGATCATTGACGCTCCTCCAGATAGGCCAGCAATGGCTGCATATGCTGCTGGGCCAAGGCACTCATGGCAGCCAGGGTCACCTCATCCAATTCCGGGAAACAGCGGGTGACATAAGGGTCGCTCCCCTCGCCTGGCGTGTTCCAACCATCGTTGAAGGCGTTCAGTGCCGCCTTTTGCGCCTTATCCAGATCGGGCTCCTTGTCATAGCTGTTGATCCAGGCCCAGGCGCTCTTGGGGAAGAGCGGCAGCGGTCGGGTCATCCCCTCGGCCCAGCTGGCCACCAGCTCACCGAGCCAGGCCCGCGCGTCAGACGCAGGCACTGGCCTTAGCCGCCAGCTCATCTCCATATCAAACAGCAGGGTCTCCTGGCTCATACCCGACTCGGCACTCAAGCTCAGACAGAGGTGCTGGATCCAGGCCAAGAGGAAGTCGCGGCCATGCAGGTGTCCCGGCTTGTGCAAGATAAGGCGCCCCTCCCGCACCACCAACCACCCCTGCAAGCAGCCTTGGGGCAGCACTATGGCCACCTCCAGCGTCTGGGGCTCGGGGGCTAACCAGGGAGCCAGCACCGCCGCCAGCTCGGCCATGGGCTCCTCCACCTCATCCATCAACAACTCGCCAAACCAGCCCTGGGGCAGTTGCCCGGCCAGTTGCAACCGCTGGCGCCGCTCACCTACCTCCTCCTCCTGGAGAAAGGCGTTCAGCAGGGTAGATTTCAACTGGTAGTGCTGCAAGGCATCCAGCGCAAAGGGCTCTCGCTCCTCCACGCTGGCCTCCAGAGGCTCGAACCACACCTTCAGGCGGCGATTAAGAAAGTAACGGGCCGGTTGCCGATAAAAACGCAACAGCTCGGCCAGCTCCAGTTGTTCACCCCACGCCTCGGGCAGGGGCAAAGGCGCACTCTGGAAATTGCCGCCACCCGCTTTGGGCGTCAGGGCCGGTAACCATTCGCGGGCATAGGTGAAGAGCCGTGAGCCAGGCTCGGGGAAAAAGTAGCTGTGACTATAGGGGGTGAGCGGGTGCTTCAGCACCAGATGGGCCAGCAGCCGCTCAGCGGATTTTTCATCGGAGAGCGCCTCATCCCCTGCCAGCACAAAGCCCTGGCGACAGTACTCCAGCAGTTCGGCCAGCAAGACAGAGGGCTCGCGCCGGGTGCCATCCTGCACGCTGAACCCCTGATAGCTGATATAGAGCCCCTGCTGGGCGCTCAAGATGGCCTCCAGGAAGAGATAGCGGTCATCCTCGCGCCGGGAGCGATCCCCGCGCCGCCTATCCTGCGCCAGCAGATCGAAGCCCATGGGCGGTAGCGTGCGGGGATAGACCCCATCGTTCATCCCCAGCAGACAGACCTGGCGAAAGGGGATGGAGCGCATGGGCATCAGGGTGCAGAAGTTGAGCTGACCAGCCAAAAAGCGCTGGCTGGAGCGCTGATTGCTTAACCCCATCTTCATCAGCTCGGCCATCAGGGCAGGCGTGATGGGCTCACCATAGTGCGCCTCCCCCAGTTTTTGCTGCCACTCCAGCAAGAGGCTGCTCACCAGCTGCAACACCCGCTCCCCTGCGGCATCAGGCAGGTAGAAGGCAGCGAGCAGGCGCTGGATACGTTCACTCCATACGGGCAGGGGCGCGCTTTGCTGCAACTCGGGCAGGAAGGCCTCCAGGGTATCGATGAAAGCCGCCAACTTGCCCAACCACACCGCCTGCTGCCCCTCCAGCTCCGCGTAGGGCAGGATCCCCTGTACCGGAGCCCCGTCACCCATGGCGTAGCCTAACAACATGCGGCGCAGACCAAAGAGCCAGCTGTTGCCCTGTAGCGGCGGCAGATTGAAACGCTGGGGGTAATTGTTATCCAGTCCCCAGCGGATCCCCACCTCCTGCACCCAGATCCGCAATTGATCGAACGCCTCGCCATCGAGCTCGAAGCGCGCCAGCACGGCGGGAACTTCCAGTATGGCCAGCAGCTCGGCGGCGCCCAACCGGGAGTCGGGCAGCCGCAGCAGTGCCAGCAGGCTCAAGAGCAGCGGATTCTCCTGGCTCACCGAGCGATCCGAGATGGAGTAGGGGATTTGCCCCCGGGCGCCAAATACCGCCTGGATGGCCGGGCCATAGCTGTTCACATCCGGCATCATCACCACCACGTCCTTGGGCGTCAGGGTGGAGTCCCGGGCAAACAGATCCAGCAGCCTGTCGTGCAGCACTTCCAGCTCCCGCATGGGGCCGTGACAGGCGTGGATCTGCAACGAAAAATCATCATGGGCTATGGGGCTCTTGTGCCCACTGCTCTCCAACGAGCAGGGCTCGCCACCCCGATCGCTCAAGGTCAGCACATCCTGCTGGACAGCCTGCAACAGACCACACTGCGCCGGATCATCGACCTGATAGCGAGCATCGTAAAGAGAGAGCTCATTGCTCTCCAGCTCCAGCAACTGCTGCAGATAATCTCGCCCCTGTTTACCCATGGAGGCGAGCAGCGGGTTGACCGGCCCCTGATAGTCGGTCAGATCCCTACCTGGTTTGAACCGGGCCGCCATCTTGGCCAGGGTCTTGTGATCCAGAATATCGCCCCAGTAGTGCTGGCAAGGGTTGGTGACGAACAGATGCACCTCGACCCGCTCACCCAGGGCACGCAACGCATCCACATAACGGGGCGGCAAGGCCGAGATACCAAACACCAGGATGCGACCAGGCAACACAGCGAGATCCTGCCGACTCTGCAGCACCTCGATAAAATCATCATAGAGATTGGCTCTGTGGTAGCCGCTGGGGGCCAGTTGCAGGGTACGGGCCACCAGTTCGCGCCACAACTCGGGCTGCCACGCCTGTCCCTGCACCTGACTGAGCGAGAGTGGTAGCCCCTCCCCCTGCTCCCAACTGGCGATCCAGTCCGGGCGATAGACCAGGTATTGGTCAAACAGATCGGCAATCTGCTGGCAAAGCTGCCACAACCGTACCTGCTCGGGGAGCTCGCCGTTGGGGGAGAGATAACCGGCCAGCGGGGCGAAACTGGGACGGTTCAGCAGCCCCGGCAGCATGGCCATCAACTGCCAGCTCATGGCCGCCTTGTTATAGGGGCTCTGCCGGGGCACCTCGGGCAGCACCCGGGTAAACATCTCCCAGATAAAGGAGGCCGGCAGGGGAAACTCCACATTCGCCACTATGCCAAAGGCTTGGGCCAGCTCCAGTTTGAGCCACTGGGCCATGCCCGGGCTCTGCACCAGTATCTGCTCCCGAGCAAAGGGATCCTCCAGCGGCGCCACCTCCAGCAGTTTGACCAACATGGCCTTGAGTACCGAGAGTTGGTTGGAAAAGTGCAGTGTCAACATGGATAGTTCCGCCAGGGCAAGAGGAAGGGGGAACAGAGGTTCCCCGACTAACATCGAATGGCTTACAGACTATGCGTTCCGGCCAGTTGAGGCCAGAGCTGGATAAATAGATATGTCGGCTTTTCAAGCAGATAGTGGATTGCGTAAACACCTTGTCGAGACACAAACCAATCTATGATTGATCCAGCTCTATGCTAGACTCGAGCCAAGGTGAACAAAAAAGAGCCTATATGCAGCGTTGGCCCATACTACTGCTGCTCTGTTGCCTGCTCGATACGGAAATAGTAGCAGCGCAACCCGTGGTGAAGATGACGTCACTGGAGTGGCCCCCCTATACCGGTGCGCGGTTGCCACTGGGAGGAATCGTCGGCCAACGAGCTAAGAGTGCTTTCGCCTTGATGGGCTATAAACTGGAGATAACCTATCTCCCGTGGCGCCGGGCCATACGCAACGTAGAGCAGCCAGGCCCCTATATGGGGTTTTTGCCCGAGTATGCCTCTCCCTCGCGCGCCCGACAGTTCTATTGCTCCCACTCCATAATGAATACCCCATTGGCCCTGCTACAAAATGGCTCGTTTCCCCCACTGCACTGGCTAAAACTCTCGGAGCTCAAGGCATATCGTATCGGTGTAGTCAGTGGTTACCTTAATACGCCAGAATTTGATGAGCTGGTACTCAAACAGCATCTGCAAACCGAAGAGGCCACCTCGGACCTGCTGAATTTGCGTAAGGTGGCCATGGGGCGCCTCCCCTTTGGTGTCGTTGATCCCTGGGTGCTAGACTACTATCTGCATCAGGATCCCCTGCTACAGCAGCAGCGCGGCAACTTGTATCTCCCTCCTCACCCTCTGGGCTCCATGCAACTGGTTGCCTGTTTTCGTTTAACACCTCAGGGCAAGAGATGGCGTGATCTCTTTAATCAAGGATTAGAGCGGTTGGCGCGCAGCCAGGATAGCTCCGGAAATTAATCACCTGACGCCATGCTATCGTCCACTAACTGACTGATTATTAACGCCGCCAGATCAACCAGAGAGTTCACAATCAAATTTGCCGCACGAAGTCCTGGCTATCCAGAGGCCGCAAGCGCTTGGCCTCACCCACAGGCGTCCCCATATAGAGGAAACCCACTATCTGATCCTCATCACTCAACCCCAAGGCTTGATGCAAGCCCCGATCGAAGATAAACCAGCCAGAACGCCAGATGCCACCAAAACCCAGAGCCTGGGCGGCCATCTGCATGGCCATGACTGCGCATCCGGCCGAGAGCTGCTGCTCCAGCGCCGGCACCTTGGGATGGTGTTGCACCTTGGCCACCACAGTGATCACCAGAGGCGCACGCTGGGGAGCTTGAGTCGCTTTTTCTATGGCATCGAGCGACTCGCCGCGCTGCTGGGCCGCCTTGGCCAGATGCTGGCCCAAGCGTCCCAACCCCTCGCCATGGGCCAGAAGAAAGAGCCAGGGGTGCAGACCGCCATGATCCGGGGCCCGCAAGCCCGCTTGCAGTATGGTTTCCAGCTCAGGGCCAGTGGGTGCTGGCGCCTGAAGTTGCGCCGTGGAGGTGCGTTCGAGCAAGAGAGTCAGGGCATCCATCTATTTACTCCGGCGGGCATGCGATAGCCCGTTATCTGTTCAATAATGAAGAGAGCATACCCCAGATCAGCCAAGGAGCTAGCCCCATGAGCAACCATAAGAACCCGGCCTTGGCTCGCCAGCAGCAGATCCGCCAGGAGGATAAGCAGCGCCAGCAACAGCTGCACCGCCTGTTACAGGAGGCTGAACCCCAGTTTGTGCGGCTACTGCAATCCTGGCTCGAACAAGGGGCGCCCAAAGAGAGCGGAACCGGGGGCGGCTCAGGAACTAAGCGCTGAGCCATGGCAGGGAAGAGCATGACAGGGAAGTGAAGGCTATCTGCTGGGCTAGCCGAGACTTGGCGTTTCCACCGCTCAGGCCCATAATGACCAGGCATTTATCACACGGGAAATCAATTCAGATGGCTACTCTGCTCCGCCCCTTCAAGTGGTTATTTATCTCGTTCTGGCGCCTGCTTAATTTTAGTCGTCAATTAGTCATCAATCTGCTCTTCCTGTTTGTGGTGCTGGCGCTCTTTGTGCTCTTCACCAAGGAGGAGCCTGTGCTTCATCCGGCCAGCGGTGCCCTGGTGCTGGATCTCGCCGGTCAACTGGTAGAGCAGCCATCCACCCCTGAGCCCTCCAATCGTCTCGTGCAGCAGTGGTTAGCCGGTGATGAGCGCCCTGCCGAAACCGTAGTCGGGGAGGTGATCTATGCCCTGCAACAAGCCAAGCTAGACCCCAACATCAAGGGCGTGGTGCTGCAACTGCAGGATTTACAACCCGGCGGGCTGAGCAAACTGATGCAGATCACCCAGGCTCTGGATGATTTTCGCCGCTCGGGTAAGCCGGTGGTCGCCGCCGCGGATTTCTATGCCCAGCATCAATATCTGCTAGCCGCCCATGCCGATACTGTCCTGCTCAATCCGGCAGGTGCTGTGGTACTGCAAGGCTTGGGGCTCTACAACTACTACTTCAAGTCAGCGCTGGAGAAGTTCAACATCACCCCTCATGTGTTCCGCGTCGGCACCTACAAGTCATTTGTTGAACCCTACACCCGAGATGACATGTCTCCCGAAGCCCGTGAGGCCAACAGCCGTTGGTTGAACCAGATGTGGCAGGAGTACGTGGCCGATGTTGCCAAGGCCCGCAAGGTGAAACCGGATGCCATCTCTCCGAGCAAGGAGCAACTGCTGGCCCGCCTGCAAGCCGCCGAAGGTGATGCTGCCGAGTATGCTCAGGCCCAAGGACTGGTGGATCAACTGGCCACCCATGAGGAGGTCGTGAAGACCATAGCTGCCTTTGCTGGTCACTATGATAGCGATGAGGGTTACAAGGGGATCACCCTGACTCAGTATCTGCAAAGCCAACCCGACCGCTTTGCCGCCAGCGACAAGCCGCAGATTGGCCTTATCGTGGCCTCGGGAACGATTCAAAATGGTAAGCAACCTGCTGGCACCATAGGGGGTGAAACCCTGGCTAAACTGATACGCCAAGCCACTGCCGACAAAGAGATCAAGGCCGTGGTGCTGCGGATCGATAGCCCAGGCGGCAGTGCCTTTGCCGCCGAGCAGATCCGTACCGAGCTGCTGGCGCTCAAGGCGGCTAACAAGCCGCTGGTCGTTTCCATGGGCGGCATGGCCGCCTCAGGCGGCTACTGGATCGCCGCCGATGCCGACAAGATCATCGCCGAACCCATGACCATCACAGGCTCAATTGGCGTATTTGGCATGTTTGCGACCATAAACAAGGCCTTGGAGTACTTCGGCATCCACACAGATGGCATAGCCACTACCGAGTTTGCCGGTATCGATCCCAGCCGACCGCTGCCGGAGCACATCAAACAGGTGGTGCAACTGAATGTGGAAAACACCTACCAGAGATTTATCAATCTGGTGGCCGAAGGCCGGGGCATGACACCCGATGCGGTAGACAAGATAGCCCAAGGCCGCGTCTGGAGTGGCCGGGACGCCAAGGAGCTGGGCCTAGTCGATGAGCTGGGCTCCCTGGACACGGCCATTAAGAGTGCCGCGGCACTGGCTGAGCTCAAGCAGTATCAAGTCATGCCAGTTGAAGCGGAACTCTCTACCCGCGAGCAGTTGCTCAGACAGATCTTCAACAAGGCCAGTCAAGTAGTGGCACCGAAGGCCATGCTGCAACTCAACAGCCTGTTGGAAGCCGGAAACAAAACCCTGGCGCCGCTGCAACGCCTGGATGACCCACGCGGGCAATATGCTCTCTCTCCGGTCACGGCCCCTTAACACACCAACCAGCCTGGCTAGATCGCCAACGCCCGCCTATCTTGGCGGGCGTTTGTTTTACGCAGCTGGCCTCGTATACTCATCTCTCCCCCGGCCCTCGGAGCGCACCATGAAGAAAAAAATCTATATCGCCTACACAGGCGGCACCATAGGCATGCAGCGTTCGGAGCAGGGTTACATACCACAACCGGGTTTCATGGAGAGCTGTCTGGCCGGCATGCCGGAATTTCATCGCCCCGAGATGCCCGACTACACCATTCATGAATACCAACCGCTCATCGACTCCTCGGACATGACGCCCGAGGATTGGCAACGGATCGCTCTGGATATCCAGGAGCACTATGAGGAGTATGATGGCTTTGTGGTGCTACATGGCACCGACACCATGTCCTTCACCGCGTCAGCGCTCTCCTTCATGCTCGAAGATCTGGCCAAGCCGGTCATCATCACAGGCTCGCAAATTCCCCTGGCCGAGCTGAGATCCGATGGTCAGCAAAATCTGCTCAATGCCCTCTACCTGGCGGCCAACTACCCCATTCACGAGGTGACGCTCTTCTTTAACAACCAGCTATTTCGTGGCAACCGCAGCACTAAGGTGCATGCCGATGGCTTTCATGCCTTCGACTCGCCCGACTTTCCCCCCCTGCTAGATGCCGGGATCCACATTCAACTGGTAGCGGGCGAGCTGGGTAAGCCGACACAGCGCCCACTGCAGCGACACAACATAGCGCCTCAGCCAATCGGCGTGGTAACCCTCTACCCCGGGATCTCTTTTGAGGTGATCGGCAATCTGCTGCGCCAGCCGGTGCGCGCGCTCATCCTGCTCACCTATGGCGTCGGCAATGCGCCGCAGCATCCGCAGCTGCTGGCCCAACTCAAAGAGGGCTCGGCACGGGGCATCATAATCGTGAACCTGAGTCAGTGCTTGCGCGGGCGGGTCAATATGGGGGGCTATGCCACGGGCAACGCGCTCGCCGAAGCCGGGGTGATCTCGGGCTTCGATATGACCACAGAGGCGGCCCTGACCAAACTCCACTTCTTGCTGAGTCAGCCCTTGAGCCCGGAGCAGATCCGGGAGCAGATGCAATGTAATTTGCGCGGCGAATTGACGCCCTGAGCACGCCAAGCCTCAGCCACATGAGAGTAATGAAAAAGCCGCCCAAAACGGCGGCTTGATGTCAGACGACAGAAGACTAGGTCGGTTCGCTGAAGCTCAAACTGACACTGTTGACGCAGTAACGCTGCCCGGTTGCCGTCGGGCCATCCGCAAACAGATGCCCCAGATGGGAGCCGCACGCCTGGCACTGGATCTCGGTGCGCACCATGCCGTGACTGCGATCTTCCAAGTAACGTACCGAGCCAACTAGCGCCTGATCGAAGCTGGGCCAACCACAGCCGGAATCAAACTTGGCCGAGGAGTCAAACAGCCTGGCGCCACAGCAGACACAGTGATACTCCCCGCTCTTGCGGTTATGTAACAGAGCCCCCGAAAACGGAGGCTCTGTGCCCTTCAGACGGCAGACTCGGTACTGCTCGTCATTTAATTTGTCCCGCCAGACATCAGCGGCCTTTGTATCCACCACGTTAACCTCGTTACATTTTTGCAACACAACGTACCAAGGTTAACAGATGCTGGCTTAGACTTCAGGCCGATAAACGTCAATACCGTCACAAATTGTCTGTCGCAGCAGTTTCACCGAGTGAGAGCGACCCACAGCCACCAGATGTTTAAGCTCATCGGGCAAGAAGGGCAAGCCATCACTGGCCACCGTATCTATGACCTGCTCCCACATCATGCCCTCACCCGCCGTAGGCAGACGGAAGTGGATGTCGTAACCACTGCCATTAAACAGCGCCAACCAGCGTTCGCCCGTCCCCGTCAGATCCCCGATATCCATGATGAAAACCTGGGAGACAGGGGTATTCCAGTCGGAATCCGCAAGCAGATGTCCATCCGGGTGATACCAGGCCACCTGCTGGATCACGCTCTGATCGCCAAAGTAGTGATCATCCAGCAACTTCAAACCGGAGAAAACAGCCGAGTTACGGCGCAGGGCGACCATGGTCTTGACGAAACCCAAGAAGAGCTCATCCTCTTCACGCAGCTCCCAATCCACCCAACTGATGCGGTTGTCTTGGCAATAGGCGTTGTTATTACCCATCTGGGTACGACCTATCTCATCCCCGGCCAGCAAGTGCGGCATACCCTGAGCCAACAGCAGGGTCGCCACCATGTTGCGCTTCTGCTGTTGCCGCATATGGGTGATACGCAGCTCGGCCGTCGGCCCCTCGATACCATAGTTGGCGGAGAGGTTATGGCCGTGACCATCCCGGTTATCTTCGGCATTGGCCTGGTTATGGCGCTGGTTGTAGCTGACCATATCCTCCAGGGTGAAGCCATCGTGATAACAGAGGAAATTCACGCTGGAGTGAATCGAGCGATAGGACTTGGGAAAGACATCGCGCGAGCCCAACAGCCGGGTGGCAAAATCAGCCATCCGCCCCATGTCGCCACGCCAGAAGGAACGCACCGTATCGCGGAAACGATCGTTGGTCTCCTTCCATTGGCTGGGGAATTGACCCAGACGATAACCGAACGGGCCTATGTCCCAAGGCTCGGCAATCAACTTGGTACGGCTGATGATGGGATCCTGCATTATGGCCTTAAAGAAACCACCGCAAGGATCAAATTCATTGCCCTCTCGCGCCAAGGTGACCGCCAGGTCGAAACGGAAGCCATCCACCTGCATCTCTTCGGTCCAGTAGCGCAAGCTATCCATCACCAGACGCAGCACGTTGGGATGGTCCACATTCACCGAATTACCACACCCCGCCACATTACTGTATTGATGGTAATTGGGCCCGTGGCCACCATTTTCAAACATGTAATAGCTACGGTTATCAAAACCCTTGAAGCTGAGGATGGGACCACCCTCGCCTGACTCGGCCGTGTGGTTATAGACCACATCCAGGATCACCTCGATCCCGGCCTTGTGCAGCTCGCGCACCATGGTCTTGAACTCCACCACGGCATCTTTCACCCCGTAGCGGGGATCCGGCGCCATGAAGCAGATAGGGTTGTAGCCCCAATAGTTGACCAGGCCCAAGTCGATAAGCCGCGGCTCACTCATGAAGCTGGCTACTGGCATCAACTGGATGCTGGTGATCCCCAGCTCCTTGATGTAGCGGATCACCTCAGGATGTGCCAGGCCTAAGTACTTGCCTCTATGCTCCTCAGGAACCGCTGGGTGCAGCTTGGTAAAGCCCTTGACATGGGTCTCGTAAAGCAGAGTCCGACCGTCAGTAGTGCCGGGTTTCACCGCGCCTTGCCAATCAAACTCGTCCGAAATAACGACACTCTTGCTCATCATTCGCTGACTATCGTCCGCGTAGAGAGCATCATCCCACATCAGGGGACGGTTCAACTGTTTGGTATAGGGGTCCAGCAGCAACTTTTGTTCGTCAAATAGCAAGCCTTGCTCTGGCGTGTTGGGGCCTTTAACCCGATAGCCATAGAGCTGGCCGACCTTGACCCCGTCGATATAACCAAACCAGTACTGCCCCTTACGTTCACGCAGAGGCACACGAGCAATTTCATTCTCGTCGGTATCGAAAAAGCAGAGTGCAACACCTGTGGCATCTGGTGCCCAGACCGAAAAATTACAACCGTTAGCATCAAGAGAGGCCCCTATCGGGGCCTCTTTACCATTCTTGAGCGTGAACATTTCGTTCATGCATTAATCCCCAACCCGCTTGATAAACACAGTGGACAACGGGGGTAGATTAATCACGATCGATTGTTCTTGTCCATGCATGGCTTGATCTTCGCTGTGGAAGACCAGACCCCCCATGTCATAATCACTACCCCAGTAGTAACTGCTGTCAGTATTTAGCATGACCTTGTAGGTCCCGGCTACCGGCACCCCCAGACGATATTCAGGCGTCGGGGTCGGCGTAAAGTTACCCACGATCAGCACCGCATTCTCGCCGCTCTTATCGCGACGCATCATGGCATAGATGCTGCGTTCGTAGTCACCATGATCCAGCCACATGAAGCCGCCCTGCTCATAGTCGGTCTCGTACATGGCGGGTTCACTGCGATAGAGATGGTTTAGATCGCGGATCAGGCTCTGCTGGCCCTTATGCTTGTCAAATTGCAGCAACCACCACTGCAGCTGACCATCATGGTTCCACTCAGTGGACTGAGCAATTTCAGTGCCCATAAAGTTCAGTTTCTTACCCGGATGTGCATACATGAGTCCCATGTAGGCCCGCAGGTTAGCCGCTTGCTGCCACTCATCGCCCGGCATCTTGTGAAGCATGGAGTGTTTGCCATGCACCACCTCATCATGGGAGAGGGAGAGGATGAAGTTCTCGTCATAGTGATAAACCATGGAGAAAGTCATCTCGCTATGATGATATTTACGATGGATTGGATCCTTCATCATGTACTCGAGTGAGTCATGCATCCAGCCCATATTCCACTTAAAGCCAAAACCCAACCCGCCGGTGAAGGTAGGACGAGAGACCCCGGCAAACGCGGTGGACTCTTCGGCTATGGTCATGGCGTGGGGGTAGTTTTTGTAAACTTCTTCGTTAAACCAACGCAACAGACTGATGGCTTCATAGTTGTGGTTGCCACCGTGAATATTGGGCACCCACTCACCCGCCTTACGGGAGTAATCCCAGTAGAGCATGGAAGCTACAGCATCGACGCGCAGACCATCGATGTGGAAATACTCGAGCCAATACAAGGCACTCGCCACCAGGAACTGGCGTACATGATCACGGCCAAAGTCATAGATATAGGAGTTCCAGTCCGGATGCCAGCCACGACGCGGATCTTCGTATTCGTACAGCGGGGTGCCATCGAAACGAGCCAGACCGTGAGAATCAGACGGGAAGTGTGCCGGTACCCAATCCAGGATCACACCGATACCGGCCTGGTGACACTGATCGACAAAATATTTGAAATCATCAGCCGAACCAAAACGACTGGTCGGGGCAAACATGCCCACGGGCTGATATCCCCAAGAGCCGGAGAAGGGGTGTTCGGAAACCGGCATCAGTTCGATATGGGTATAGCCCATATCCTTGACGTAGGCGATAAGCTCTTCCGCCATCTCACGATAGGAGAGCGATGAGCCATCGTCATGGCGACGCCAGGAGGCAAAATGCAACTCATAGATGGAGATGGGCTGAACCAGCTTGTCATTGAGTTGTGAGGCCAGCCATTCGGCATCCTGCCACTCATAGCGCGAGTTGTCATAAACCACAGATGCAAACGAAGGATACTGCTCGGAGTAGAAACCAACCGGGTCGGCCTTATGGGGCAAGCGGTTACCGAGAGGATCTTTTAATTCATACTTATAACGCTCGCCCTCTTTCAGGCCTGGGATGAAGAGCACCCAGTGACCGCAGAGGCTGCGTTGCATCGGATGACGGCGGCCATCCCAGAAGTTAAAGTCGCCAATCAGGCTTACGGCCGTGGCGCTCGGAGCGTAGACGGCAAAACGCACACCGCTAACCTTAACCCCGTTGACTTCAGTTTCGACCAGTTGAGCACCCAGAGTCCGGTAGAGGTTAGATGCATTTTGCGTCATCTCAGCCAAACCGCTGTAGGCAATCTCTTGGAACTGGTAGGGGTCAGTCAGATCGAGAGTACTATCTGGATAGATGATGTGGAGAGTGTAGGAAAAAGGCTTCTTACTGGAGGCAAATGGCTGTTCGAATAAACCACTCTTATCTTTGCATTTCATGCTGGCAAGAACCTTGCCACTACCCAGTTCTCTGACCTCAACCGATTTGGCGCCGGGTAACCAAGCTCTCAGTACCAGTCCCTTGCCTTCTGGATTTTTTACCAGCCCTAAATGCTCAAACGGCTTGCCACAACGGGCAGCGGTTAGTTCTTTTATCAGCATGCCAATACCCTATTAGTCATTATAGTCGGCCCACTTTCGTGGGCCGTTTACGACACGTTAACCGTGTTTCTTTATAATAAGAAGGATTAACGTCCCGCTTTGTTACGCGCTTCACTCATCCGCTGAGCCAAACGAGCCAAAGCTGGGTCGCTGAAGACAGCTTCCAGGTTTTTGGTCAACTTACGACGCCAGTTAGGATACTCCATGCTGGTGCCCGGTACGTTAACCGGCTTGTCCATCTCCAACCAATCTTCCAGCTGGGTACTGAACAGGGCGCAGTTACCCTTACACATGTGAAGCTGCATGCCGTGGTTGAGTTCGGTGCTCATCCCCACCCAAGTCACATCGTTACCGACTGAAGCTGGCAACACACCATGACCATGCAGGCTATCCAGGATGCGTTGTTTGGCCTGATGACGATCGGCGCGCAGCGCCGCGAGGATCTCATCATTAGGATAGAGACCCAATTCGCGACCCAGGGTCAGGTCATCACAATGCCAGAAACCACGCAGAGTCGGCATGTCATGGGTGGTCAACGCCGCCATGGCCTGCTCTGGATAGTGAGCCGGAGAGATGAAACCACCGTCAAGCTTGGAACGCTCGAAGAAGAAGATGCGGTAAGAGTGGACACCGTTTTCCTTCAGCAGCACATCCATGCCATCCGGCACTGTGCCCAAGTCTTCACCTATGATCAGGCAGTTATTGCGCACAGACTCCAACGCCAGAATGCCTAACAGGTCATTGACGTTGTAGTAGATGTAGGCGCCGTTAGCCGCAGAGGCTCCTGGCGGTACCCACCATAGACGCAGTAACGCCATGGCATGGTCAATCCGCAGTGAACCGCAAGAACGCATGTTGGAGCGGAACAGATCGATCATCGGCTGGTATTTGGCTTCCAGCAGTTTGGACGGATCCATGGGCGGCAAGCCCCAGTTCTGACCCAAGGGGCCCAGAACATCTGGCGGAGCACCCACGCTGGCCTTCGGGCAGTAGAGTTCACTGTTTGCCCAAATTTCGGTTGAACCTTCGGAAACACCCACCGCCAGATCGCGATAGATACCCATCACCATGCCGGACTTCTTGGCAATGGCATCGGCTTGCGCCAGTTGCTCGTCAGCCAGGAACTGCAGATACATGTAGAAACGGACATCGCTCTCATGCTCATCAGCCCATTTGGCAACAGCAGGCTTGTGGTATTCGCGGAACTCTTCAGGCCAAGCCGGCCAGCCCCAGGCATTCTGCCCTTCGGCATACAAGGAGGCTTGCAGCGCATCGTAGACAGCCTGTTGCTTCAGGCTATCGCCACCTTCAGCGATGAAGGCAGCAAATGCCTTACCACGATTGGTATTTTTAGCCAACTTGGCACCGGCAAACACCTTGCGCAGTACATCCAGTTTGGCCTCAGTGACACCGGTATAATCAACCCACTCCTTGTCGCGCAGCGCCTGCAGGCGCTGTTGGAACGCGGCGGATTCAACTTCGGCCTTCACAGCTGCATTTTGCAGGTATTCCGGTACGGCTGTGACATCGATGTAGATGACATTCAACCAGCGACGGGAAGAGGGGCTGTACGGACTGGCACTCTCAGGATTCGCCGGATAGAGCGCATGGATCGGGTTAAGACCCACAAAATGCGCGCCCCACTTGGCCATGTTATCAACCAGCAGCCCCAGGTCGGTGAAATCACCCACACCCCAGTTTTTCTCGCTGCGCAGGCAGTATAGCTGGACGCTAGGGCCCCAAACCTTACGACCGTTGGCGATGGGTTCCTGCTTGTAGCACTCCTTGGGCGCAACGATCAGACGCATGGTGCCAAGCACCTTGCGTGCCTTCTTCAAGGAGAGCTCGTGGTAACCCAAAGGCAACTCATTGCTCAGGGCAACTCGATAAGCCTGATATTCCACGTCAGCAAAGTGAGCCACACTCACCATCTCACCATCCACCGGCAGCAGGGTGCCTTTGACGGTATCACCTTGCTCGGTGGCCACTTCCCAAGTCAACTCTTCGTTAACCAGAGTAATGGGAAGACGCAGCTCCAACACTATGGCATCGGCGGTGCGCACGACCATGACTGGATCAATAGGCAACTGCCAGTGCTGGCTCTTCTCTTCTTCCAACTGGGCCTGCAACGCGGCTTCATCATCAACCTTGTACCCCATGGCCGCCAGCATGGCTGCCTTGCTGTCCAAGGTCACGAGAGCCGGATTGCCCCACGCATCCACATAATCATTAGCAATGCCTTTGGCACTGGCTAACTGTTCAATCAAAGTTGTCATATTGGTATTTCCCGCTGTTACGCTTATTTTGATTGAGTCACGGATCCTGAAGCTCCAAATTCTTCAAGACCCAAGGAACCATGCTAGTCGCCCAGAGTACTGGGCGAACCAGAAATCACAAACACCTTCGGGTGCCAATTTTCCCATATTTGGTGTCGCACGAATGTGACCCCCTAGACACTCAGAGCAGTCGTTTTTTCATCATCGGCTCGCGAAAAGGTTTCCAATGCGTAATAATCAACCAGCCACGTGGATCTTGGGGTTCCATGCACAAACAATTTAACCGTTTCGTCATAATGGGAAAAAACTTTCAGGCTTTTTTATGATATTGCGCAATTAAAAAGGCGTTGATGGTTGACTCCCCCCCATGATCTTGTAAATTTATTAGCGAATTTTTTTTGTTAAACAACAACGTTGGGTACAGTTACTATGACTATCAAAGTAGGTATTAACGGTTTCGGCCGTATCGGTCGCTTCGTATTCCGTGCAGCTTTCGAACGTTCTGACATCGAAATCGTTGGCATCAACGATCTGTTGGACGTTGAGTACATGGCTTACATGCTGAAGTACGACTCAACTCACGGCCGTTTCAAGGGCACCGTTGAAGTTAAGGACGGTAACCTGATCGTTAACGGTAAGACTGTTCGCGTTACTGCTGAGCGTGACCCGGCTAACCTGAAGTGGGACGCTGTTGGTGCTGACGTTGTTGCTGAAGCAACTGGCCTGTTCCTGGATGACGCTACCGCTCGTAAGCACATCCAAGCCGGTGCCAAGAAAGTCGTAATGACCGGTCCGTCCAAGGACGCTACCCCGATGTTCGTAATGGGCGTAAACCACAAGACCTACGCTGGCCAAGACATCGTTTCTAACGCTTCTTGCACCACCAACTGCCTGGCCCCTCTGGCCAAGGTTATCAACGACAACTATGGTATCGTTGAAGGTCTGATGACCACTGTTCACGCTACCACTGCTACCCAGAAGACCGTTGACGGCCCGTCTGCCAAAGATTGGCGCGGTGGTCGTGGCGCTGCCCAGAACATCATCCCCTCCTCTACCGGTGCTGCCAAGGCTGTTGGCGTTGTTATCCCGGAACTGAAGGGCAAGCTGACTGGTATGGCTTTCCGCGTTCCTACTCCGAACGTTTCTGTAGTTGACCTGACCGTGCGTCTGGAAAAGGCTGCTTCTTACGCTGACATCTGTGCCACTCTGAAGGCTGCTTCTGAAGGCGAATTTAAGGGTGTTCTGGGCTACACTTCCGATGATGTCGTTTCTACCGACTTCGTTGGTGAAGTTTGCACCTCCGTATTCGATGCCAAGGCCGGTATCGCGCTGAACGACAACTTCGTTAAGCTGGTATCCTGGTACGACAACGAAATCGGTTACTCCAACAAGGTTCTTGACCTGATCGCTCACATCTCCAAGTAATTGGAGCGTTAAGCGAGTTGGATAAAAGGCGGCCTTCGAGCCGCCTTTTTCATTGGGAGAAAAACATGAATACTAGTTTGCAACTGGACACGTTGCGTCAGCTGACGAACACGACACATCTAGCTCGCAATGCGCATGGCATAGAGTTTCTGGTTGTCGCTCGCCCCGATGGTGAAGCCGTCATCAGCCTATTGGGCGCACAACTGTTGCACTTTGCCCCCAAAAACCAACCCAACTGGTTATGGCTGAGCAAAAGTAGCAAGCTAGATGGCTCTCGTGGGATCCGCGGTGGCGTGCCCCTTTGTTGGCCCTGGTTTGGCCCCTCACCAGAGCGTGTCGGCCTGGGGAAACCCCAGCATGGTTTTGCACGCACCTTGGCCTGGCAGTTAGATGGCATCAGCGAGACCACTGAAAATACCTTAATCCATCTCTCTCTCAGCGCCAGCGATGCCAGCCGTGAATTGTGGCCACATGAGTTCGAACTCGAGCTGGATATTCTACTGGGCGACAGCGTAACCCTGCTCCTGACCAGCCGCAATACGGACACCACCCCCTGGACCTACAGTGGTGCCCTGCATAGCTATTTTGAAATAGCCAGGCCAGAAGCGGTTCGCGTAAGCGGCTTGGGAGAGCGCTTTATTGATAAGCTGGATAACTCCACCCTCAAACCAGGCGGGCTATTTACGCTAGATCAGGCAGTGGATCGCATCTATGACCAGGCAGATGAGAAGATAGTCCTCGAACGAGGCTACCAGACGCTTACCCTGCATAACCACAACGCCGATTCCATTGTCGTTTGGACCCCGTGGACGGGCGGTGCCAATATGCCTGACTTTGACAATGATGGGTGGCGCAGTATGCTCTGTGTGGAGAGCGCTATCACGGATCCCGCTGGCATCACACTGGCTCCGGATGAGGAACACTCTCTTTGCGTCATGATCCAGGCTGCGAACTAACAGCGGCAGAAAAGCTAAAGGGCCCTGCGGCCCTTTAGCTTTTGTTGGCGATGAGATGGCACCGTCAGATGTTACTGTGCACCTTGTGCTGCAGCTCAGCGGCAAATTGGAGCATACGATCCAGGGGGATCAGCGCTTTCTGCCGCAACGCCTCATCAACTACTATCTCATGCTCTTGAGAGTCCTCCTGCAATGCCGAGCAAATGGCTACTAGGCCATTCATCGCCATCCAGGGGCAATGAGCGCAACTACGACAAGTAGCCCCATCACCACCAGTCGGGGCCTCGATCATGACCTTATCAGGGCAGGCTTGCTGCATTTTATAGAAGATGCCCTTATCGGTTGCCACAATCAGCTCTTTATGTGGCAACTGCTGGGCCGCCTTGATGAGTTGACTGGTTGAGCCCACAGCATCGGCCAAGGCAATTACAGACTCTGGCGACTCAGGGTGCACCAGAATAGCCGCATCCGGATGTTGTAACTTGAGCTGCTGGAGCGCCTTGGCCTTAAACTCATCGTGCACAATACAAGCCGCCTGCCAACGCAGCATATCGGCTCCCGTCTGCTTGGCGATATAAGCCCCGAGATGGCGATCCGGAGCCCAAATGATCTTCTGCCCCAAGCCATCCAGATATTCAACCAATTCAACGGCAATGCTGGAGGTAACAATCCAATCGGCCCGTGCTTTCACCGCCACCGAGGTATTGGCGTAAACCACAACGGTATGATCAGGATGTTCATCACAGAAGGCACTGAAAGCATCGACGGGGCAGCCCAAATCCAGAGAACACTCTGCCTTCAAAGTAGGCATCAACACCTGCTTCTCGGGGCTCAAGATCTTAGCTGTTTCGCCCATGAAACGGACACCAGCGACTATTAGGGTTTGCGCCGGATGCTGCTTACCAAAACGCGCCATTTCCAGGGAATCGCCGACAAAGCCCCCCGTCTCTTCTGCCAGAGCCTGGATCTCATGATCGGTATAGTAATGGGCTATCAAGACGGCATTACGCGCCTTCAACAAGTTGCGAATATTAGCCTTGTACTCTTCCTGCTGCGCTGCCGACAGCAGAGCCGGTTTAGGCGGAAACGGATAGTCCAGCTCGACAATGCCAACCATACTGCTCATGAACTCATTCCAAAAGACCAGACAGAGGCCAATTATAACGCCAAGTGCGCAGGATCCCAATCTTTGTGGCCCATCACCACACTTCACACAGAACAGCCTAAATAGTGGCTATTCTTAACCATAGGTATTTTCGCAGGGAGCAAGCCATGAATGAGATGTCATTACGCAATAAACTGCTGCTGTTCGTTACCGCTATTTTGCTATTCAGCAGCGTCATTACCACGCTGTTTCTCTGGGCAGCTCTCGGAAGTGCCAATGAGGCCATAGTCAGCAAGACTAAAAATGCCTTGAGTGACGAGGTAGGACACAGCCTAGCGGGTCAAACTGGCCTGTATGGTGAGCGAATTGCCACCTTTATCAATCAAGCCTACCGTATACCCAAAGTCGTTGATGGCTTCATCGAACAAGCCTACAAGCAGAGTGAGTCGGCCCCAAGTCGACAACAGCTCCAGGAGCTACTGCACGGCATTATCCGCAAAGAAACCCAGATCAGTTCCATCTATGCACAATTTGAAAACGATGGTTATCTGGATAAAGACGCCGAGTGGCTCAAAGGTGCCAGCCATTCGGTTGCTGACAAGGGAACACTGGAGATCTATTTTCTCCGCAACCCTGATGGCTCCGCTAGCCAGCAGACGGTTGAAAAAGCGGCCAGCGATGGCAAATATGATGAAACACTCAATGAGTTTGGCATTCGCAATGGCGAATGGTACCTCTGCGCCAAAGAGAAGTTAACCCCCTGCCTCATGGAGCCCTATCTCTATGAAGTTAGCCCCGGCCACCAAGAGCTGATGACCAGCCTGACCTTTCCCATACTCCGTGATGGCAAATTCGTGGGTCTGACAGGCGTAGACCTCAACCTGCCACTGTTTCAGCAACAAACTGAAGAGCTAGCCAAGGCGTTATATGATGGCACGGCTTCAGCCCTGCTGCTGAGCAACAAGCAGCTGATCGTGGGCAGTAGCCAGCACAAGGATAAGATAGGACGGCCGCTTTCTGAATTACCATCAGCCGAGGCTGACAATTGGAAACGTCTGCTAGCGAACAATGGCAATATTCTGGTGGATGAGCAACATGTTCTGGCCCGCTACGACATCAAGATCCCTGTAGCCAACCAAACCTGGACCCTGCTGCTCTCTGTTCCCAAGGCCAAAGCCATGGCCCAGGCCAATATCATTGCCAGTGAGCTCGACAGCCTGGTGAAGGGGGTTGGGATCCGTCAAATCATTATTGGCATGATCATTACCCTGATTGCCGTATTGCTGTTGATTATGTTGCTGAGCAGCATTGCCAAGCCGCTACGCCTCATCACCACACATGTAGCCGACCTGACCTCCTCTGAGGGCGACCTAACCCAACGTATTGGCGTGAAAAGCCACGCCGAGCTCATCAGCCTGGCTAAACATCTCAATCAATTCATTTCGAAACTGCGGGATATTGTGGCCGAACTAAAGAATGTAGGTCACGAAGTGAGTGAGGAGTCTATCCGGGTTGGCACTATAGCTGAGGACATCCATGCCAGTGTGTCACTACAACACCGCGAGATTGACAGCGTAGTGACCGCCATGCATGAGATGAGCACCACTGCCAGTGATGTGGCTCGTTACGCCGCCGAAGCTGCCAGCGAGGCAGAACATGCCACCAAACAGACTGAGCACTCGCAACAAACACTCTCCCGCACCAAACAGGAGATCGAGCGACTAGCTACCGAAATGGGTACAGCCAATACCGCCATTAGCCAAGTGGCCAATAGCAGTGCCAATATCAGTGGTATTCTCGATGTCATCCGATCCATCTCAGAGCAGACTAACTTGTTAGCCCTGAACGCGGCCATTGAGGCCGCCAGAGCCGGTGACATGGGCCGAGGCTTTGCCGTGGTCGCGGATGAGGTCAGAGCCTTGGCCACCAAGACCAGAACGTCAACGGATGAGATAAGCTCGCTTATCACCACACTACAGAGTGAAGTCGCAAACACTCTCGGGATCATTAACTCAGGCGTCAACAGGGCCCATGAGACAGTGCGCAGTTCAGACGAAGCCTATGCCAGCTTGCTGCAGGTTGTACAGCAGATCCAAGCCATGTATGACCATATCACCCAAGTAGCCACAGCAGCCGAAGAGCAAAGCTCGGTAAGTGAAGAGATCAACATGAACCTTACTCGCATCGGTGATGCCGCTAGCACCCTGACCAAGCAAGCAGACAGCGCCAGCCAAGGGAGCAACAGCCTAAAGCAACAAGTTCACAGATTAGAGGAGCAACTCGGCAAGTTACGAACATAAACACTAAAATAAAAAAGCCCGCATCGCTGCGGGCTTTTTTATAACTGCTTGGTGGGTCGTGCGGGATTCGAACCTGCGACCAATTGATTAAAAGTCAACTGCTCTACCGACT
>NZ_JBVAYF010000018.1:0-76260 GCF_055413345.1 Pseudaeromonas sp. HNCC25DJ180 | reverse complement strand
CATGGTGAACGGCCATTCTGGTCCAACGTACTGACGGGACACCCACTTTAGATTGCTGTGTATAAAAACAGCATGCGCTCTTTGGACAGGATAGTTCTGTCGGAGTGGATGATGACTCTACGGATGTCCCCCTGGGGTGTTCCTCATCGCACCTGCGGACCTCAATAATACTCTTCATAAGGGTTTTCATTTTCCAGTTTTGAAAAGCAATTCTTACACAGAGCTTTATAGTTTTCCCAGCCCTTCATATTGCCAAAATCCACTTGCTCAAGGTCTTCCTCAAATTCCAGATCCTTACATTGCTCACATTCAACAACTGGCTCAGAATGTCCGCATAGGTAACAAGTATCTATGCCATCGTGGATTGCAAATGTATATTTTTTACAGGCAGGACATTCCCAAATTTCATCATCTGGAATTTCTTCAGTGACCATTCGTTCGGAAGCTCTCTTCTCTAGCTCTTCAATATAGCTATCGAGGTTTAGTAGCTCTGAATGCAGTTTAGACGGGAGTTGAGGAATAATATCCGAATCCAAATGATCGCGGCAAAAGGATGTATAAAAACCAACAAGACTCACAAAGTTAGACTTAATTTGCTCGATCGAAAGTTCAAATTCAAAATGGACAATTTGATTTCGAAGCTCAGATGCAGTCCTTATGCATTTAACATCGAGTTGATTTAAATTTACTTTCGATATTTTTTCAAGTCTTTCAATCGCCAAGCCGAGGTCTACTGTATGCCTAGGCTTATCTATGTTCGAATAAATAAATACTTCATTGGTTCTTCTTAGACGCTCTTTTAGGCTTGTCTCGATTGCCTGCACTAAAAGAAGTATCGCAAATTTCCATTTATTCTCGTCTGATTCCGCCTGAATAGCCTTACTCACCGACTCCAAGAAAAAGCTTATGGAGTTTTCTAAAAGTGTCATTTTTAAATTGGGCACGTAATCTCCAAAGAAAGTTAGTAGTTATAATTAATTCACTAATGTTCTCGCTTAAAAAATAACTTCTTGAAAATTTATTCATTTATACAGCTCGATTGCCAATTTTGGTAACTGCCTCCCATTGATCGCAACGATGTCCAGTCACCAACTCCCTGCCAAACATCATCGCTACCGCCCCTGGCTTACGGCTGCCACAGGGCCTGGAACGTCGCGGGGGCTGTCACTCACTGCAATCACCTTGAATTATTTGAATTTTTACACTACCGCACTTTGCGCGGCGGGGAAAACGGATTCAGATGGGCGGAGTCACATTTTGTTCGCTGCTTACGTTTTTCGGCAGCAAGCGAGCGTTTTGAGCCCTGTTTCGACAACCCTCCGAGCCTCCATGCGTGCGATTTCGCTGTGCGAATGGCACCACTCAAAGCGACCCCCTCCCGGCCTCCCCCTTGAAAAGGGGGAGGAGCAAAGCAAAAGCACCGCGAGCTTCGCTTGCTCCTACACGCCATTCTGCAGATAACCGAGCATTCGTATGGCTGCAGCTTTTGGCTGACACACAAAACCCGAAGCCGTCTGCCGAGCGGGTATCACCATCGCTTTTGCTCGTTTGATGTACACACATAACCCCAAGCCGGCCAGGGCGGAACCGGCTCAAGCCAATCCCCAATCCAGATCCCCAAATCCAGATTCTAAAATCCCGATCCGACCGTAATGGCAACTACCCGCCATAGGGTCAGTGTTGGGCTTCGCCCAACTCAGCCCAACCTACTACCAATTAATAAAACCAATGAGATAGAGAATGACGGCCCCTTCGACGGCTCAGGGCGAACGACTGGTATTGATGGCCGAGGAGGGGAACGCGTTCGGTGCGCTGGCCGAGCGGATAAGCCGCAGCCGCTGATGGGCGCCATGACCCGCTCAGGGTCATAAAATCAGGGTCATAAAAAACCAAACCGGCCCCCGCAGGGGCCGGTCTGATCCAGCAAATCGTGACAACGATAAAACCCGTTACAACATATATTCCGGTGGCGCACTCTCGTCATCCGGCCGCGGTGAGGCCAGGATCTTGTCGATGCGCTTCTCATCCATATCTACCACCTCAAAGCGCCAGCCCAGCCAGTCGGCATAATCGCCGGTGCTCGGCACGCGGCCCAGCAACAGCATCACCATGCCGCTGAGGGTGTGGTAACGGCCCTTGTCCTCTTCCGGCACCGTCTTGAGCGCCAGCCGATCCTTCATCTCGAGGATGGGGATGGCGCCATCCAGCAGCCAGGAGCCATCTTCGCGCTGGATGGCCCAGGCATCGTCGGCATTGCTCGGCGTGAATTCGCCGGTGACGGCTTCCAGCACATCCTGCAGGGTGACGATACCCTCGATTTCGCCGTATTCGTCGATCACAAACGCCATCTGCATATTGTTCTGGCGGAACTGCTCCAGCAACTCCATGCCGGTTAGGGTCTCCGGCACATAGATGCAGGGCGACAGATGGGCGGTGAAGTTCGGGGTTTCGCCGCGCACTATGGCCGACAACGCCTGCTTGGCATGCATGACGCCGAGCAGGTTGTTCAGCCCGCCTTCGCAGACCGGGAAGCGCGAGTGTTCGGAGTCGATCAAGCGGGTCAGGTTCTCTTCCGTCGGATGCAGGATATCGAGATAGACCACATCGGAGCGCGGGATCATCAAGGAGCCCAGTTGCCGGTCATCCAGCCGGAACACGTTACGCACCATATTGTGCTCACTCTGCTCTATGATGCCGGCTTCCGAACCCTCTTCCAGCATGGCGTGGATCTCCTCTTCGGTGACCCGTGACTGGCCATCCTGCCGCACGCCCAGCAGGCGCAGCAAGCCATGGGTGGAGAGGCTCAGCAAGACCACGAAGGGGTGTGTCACCAGCGCCAGCACCTGCATGGGGCGGGCGACCAGACGGGCTATGGGCTCGGGGTTGATTTGGCCAATCCGCTTGGGCACCAGCTCGCCGATCACGATGGAGATATAGGTGACACCGACGACGACGGCGGCGGTGGCGCTGAGATTGGCGGTCGCGGTGGCCACGCCGAAGGATTGCAGCCACACAGAGAGCGGCGCAGCCAGTACGGCTTCACCGACAATCCCGTTCAGGATGCCGATGGAGGTGATACCGATCTGGATGGTGGAGAGGAACTGGGTCGGATCTTCACCCAGTTTTAACGCCACCCGGGCGGCGTTATCTCCATCCAGGGCCAACTTCATCAAGCGGGCTTTCTTCGCGGTCACCAAGGCGATTTCTGACATCGCGAACAGGCCATTGAGTAACACAAGTCCTAACAGGATCAGGATTTCCATTGTCTGTCTCCATAAACAGGCTGGCAACGGAGGGGCATAGGGCGAGTGCCGGATGGGCAAGATCGAAGGGCAGAGCAGGATAACAACCGGGTATGAGTCAGACTCAGGGGGTAACAGGAGGAGCTAGCGTCGAAGATTCGACAACTGGGAATGTCCATAGATAGATAGAGCCGGATTGACCCGGATACGCCTCTGGTAACTTAGGGAAGCAAATCGTACAAGTGGGCCCCCCAGCTGTCAAATCCTTACCCCGCCCGCGCCAGACGTGAGCGAGTACGATAGGCGGGCGATGCCGCCGCCATCCCTCACTACACGTCGGGCTTCGCCCAACTCAGCCCAACCTACTACCCATTGCCTATTCGCCATAAGTCAGCCGCCGCTTATCGGGCCGAGGGGTGAACGTAACCGGTGCGCGGTCAGGATAACGGGGCATCATAAGCTAAAAGGACACTCATCCACTCTGGATGGGTCTCCCTTTTGCTGGCGCCTCTGCTCTCCTGGATATCGTATTAATGGGGTGGGCCTTGTGTCTAAGCGTCAGGGTTGGCACCGGGGGCGGTTCCACCCTGTAAATAGACCCGGGTGGAGGATCCGGGGGGCGGGTTTCTTCTGCATAGTGCCCGGGTGAGGCAAGGAGTGCCTTGGGGTGCATTGCCCTCGCCAGATGACTACCAGGGAAGTAACCATGTTTAAATTATCGCAACTGGCGCTGGCCATATTGCCCGCTTTGCTGGCTGGCGCGGCGCAAGCTGCAACGCCGCAGAGCACAGTAACACCCACTACGGCTATACCAACCACGGCCACACACACGCTGACCACTTCAACCGTAACGCCGCCCTCCAGCCTCTCGTCGCCGCTCTATCTCTTCATTGACGATAAGGCTCCTGCTGACTCGCTGCAGTTCAACTCGGTCGGCAAGCAGCAGTACCGGCTGACGACCCGGCTTGCCAAGGGGAGTTACCGGATCCAGATCGCCGACAGGGCCAGGCAGTGCGGCAGCACCTTTGGCCCCGCGCAGGCGGCACCGCTCCCCTTCGGCAAGGCTAATCCGCTGGGTAACTGCGCCGGTCAGCACCCTTACCAGTTGCGGGTGCTGCTCGATGGCGACTACGACTTTACCCTGGATAATGCCAAGGCTGACGCGCCGACCTTGACGGTACTGCGCGCTACCCATACGGGACGCGTCAAACGTGCGCTGCCGGAGGTGGCTTGTCATCTCTGGCGTGGCGGGGCTGTGACCGCATCGGTGGGCAAGGCGTGGCCAGATGGCACCGTGCTGCGCGATGCCTATTCGGGCCAGCAGGCCAAGGTGACGGCGGGCCAGATCACCCTGACGCCGGCGTCAGGCAGTGAAGGGATCTTGCTGCTTGAGCCGGTTAGCAAGCCGGTGCGGGCTTCCTTCAACTGGGAGAATGCCACCGTCTACTTTATGTTGACCGATCGTTTCAACAACGGTGACAAGAGCAATGACCACTCCTTTGGCCGCAGCGGGGATGGCAAGAACGAGATTGGCACCTGGCATGGCGGCGATCTGCAGGGCGTCATCGACAAGCTCGATTATATTCAGGCGCTGGGCAGCAACGTTATCTGGATCTCGCCCATCATGGAGCAGATCCACGGCTTTGTCGGCGGCGGTGCTGATGGCTCTTTCCCCTTCTACGGCTATCACGGCTACTGGCCGTTGGATTTCACCCGTATCGATCCCAACTTTGGCGACGAAGAGGCCCTGCGCACCCTGGTGGCTGAGGCCCACAAGCGGGGCATCCGCGTGCTGCTGGATGTGATCATGAACCATGTGGGCTATGCCAACCTGGCGGATCTGCAGGATGTGGGGCCGCAAGCCGTGGTGCGCGATAGCCAGAGTCTGCCTGCTCGCTGGTCCGACTGGCGGCCGCAAGGGCGCTATAGCAACTGGCACGGCTTCTCCGCCCATATCGACTACCAGGCGGCCCAGTGGAGCCAGTGGTGGGGGCCAGAGTGGGTGCGTGCCGATCTGCCAGGCTACCCCACACCGGGTAGTGATGAGGTGACCACCACAATCGGCGGGTTGCCGGATCTGTTGACCGAATCGACCGGCTACGTGAGCCTGCCGCCGCTACTCAAACACAAAGCGGATACCCGGGCCCGCGAGCTGCCCCATGCCAGCGTCAGCGATTATCTTGTCCAGTGGCACACTGACTGGGTGCGTCGCTTTGGCATCGACGGCTTTCGCGCCGACACGGTCAAGCATGTGGAGCCTCAAGTCTGGGCCAAACTGAAAACCGCGGCGACGGCGGCGCTGGCCCAGTGGAAGGCGGAACATCCAAAGCAGAAGCTCGACGATCTCCCCTTTTTCATGGTGGGTGAGGTGTGGCAGCATGGCGTGGCGCGGGATCACTGGTATGACAATGGCTTTGATTCGCTGATCAACTTTGACTACCAGCTCGATGCGCTGGCCAATGCCCTGTGCATGAACTCGGCCGAGCCCGTCTATGCCAAATACGCCAAGGTGGTGAGTGAGCCTGGCGTCAATATCCTGAGCTATCTCTCCTCCCACGATACCAAGCTCTTCTTCGGCGATTTCGAGAATATCGCCCTGCAGCGGCGCATGGCCAACAGCTTTATGTTGCTGCCAGGCGGGGTGCAGATCTACTACGGCGACGAGTCGGGACGGGGATTGATGGCCGATGACGGTGTCTTCGATCAGGCGGCGCGCTCGGATATGAACTGGCAGGAGCTGGCCCAGGGGCCCAAGGCGGAGTTGGTCACCCACTGGCAGAAGCTGGGGCAGTTCCGCCAGCAGCATCCGGCCATTGCCGCCGGTAGCCATAGCAAAATTAGTGACAGCCCCTATGCCTTCTTGCGGCAAAAGGGCAACGACACAGTGCTGATCATCTACGCAGGTTCGCCGCAGTAAGCCCGCGACGACGGCTGGTTAGTGAGGTCAGGAGACCCAAGCCGCTTTGGCGGGGTCTCCTGGTTCACGGTTGACTAGCCACTTGATGCGCGGGTAAAGCCCGGAGCATGAACTTGGTCGACGGTTTATTGAGGGCCGCCCTGCGCTGGCACTTAGTGGTTACCCAGCCCCAGCAGCTTGAAGGAGCCGGCGACGCTCAGGTTGCCTTTGCTGTTGCTCCAGATAAAGGGGGCTAGCGGATTGCTTGAATCGGCCTTCCAGCCGCTCGCCTTCAGGGTAAAGCTGCCTGCCACCATGCCGTAGTCGGGTGCGTAGCGGGTGATGGTCAGAGTACCTATGGGTTTGCCCGGTTGGTTAACCAATAAGAGGGCGGTGGTGCCCTGGGCGTTGGTGGCATTCATATAGGTCACGGTATGCGTACCCAGGCCTACGCCATCGGCGAGCAGCATAAAGGTGGCTTCCCCCCCTGCGCCGTTGGCGCCCGCCATCGTCAGTTGGGTTTGTCCACCCAGCACAGTCACCACCGCCGAGATGTTGTTCTCGGTGCGAATGCGGATGCTCTCGCCCTTGACGCGGTAGAAGCCGCTGCTCTTCTCGCTGGTGGCCTTGACCATCACCTTGAAGGTGCACCAGTTGCCCTGATACTGCATCATCACCGTTTTTTCTCCGGGTGTGCTGCTATCAAAGCCGCTGGCGTTGACGGTGGTGAGGCCGTAAACCCGCTTGCTGCTGCCGTCGCTATAGATCTTGGAGACAATGAGCCCGCGCAGATCCAGCGGTTCATCCGGGGCGTAGAGGGTCTTGTTGGGGTTGTGGGTGACACCCAGATTGACAAACACCGGCGTGGTGGCGGCCTGGGCCGTGGTATGAGCGCAGAGCAGGGTAAAACAGATCAGGGTACAGAGAGCGTAGCGCAACATGGGGCCTCCTTGGCGTGATGTGCGTTCTCCTGATGACTCCCATCAGGAGTCCAGAGCATAGCCGCGGATCGGCGCTGAAAAGAATGAAAACCGGATCTCGTTGAGCTCGGGTTTAAGTTTGGGGCTCATCTTCATTCGGGACACACACGCCGCCTATGCTCTTGATGCGCCGCGGATGGATTAGCGATACGGATCTGTTCTGAATGAACTAGTCAGGCGCGTAAAAAAATCAAAACAAGCTAAAAGGCAAACCCGACCTCTCCCCTTGAAAAAAAAAGGGAGCCGAAGCTCCCTTACCTGGATTGCTCATCAATGGGATGGAAGTTGTGTACAAGCGTCAGGTCTAGAGGGGGCTCATGTGGTAGACCTTTTCGGCCAACGGATTAGCCGGTAAGTCGGGGAATTCAGGATCGACCTTCATACAGCTGTGGCCATGCAGCAGTTCGATGGCAAAGCGGCTCTGGTAGAGGGAGAGCACCTCGCTATCGGGCTGGCTGCTGCCACCAGTTTCTGTCTCATCACAGCTTTCAGTCGTCAACAGCAGGATCTGACTATGGACGGCCAGCAGGGATGTTAGCTGGCGGATGTAGTCGCTGCGACTGGTGGCGGGCAGCGCCGTGAGGGCGGTACAGTCATAGACGGCGGCTATCTCGCCCAGATCCGGCCCCTTGAGATCAAACAGATCGCCACACCAGATCTCTATCTCCCCATGCCACCAGCGGATGAAACGGCCGTGACGCTGACGCGCGGGCACCAGCCCCCGCTCGGCAAAGAAGGCCTGGATGGCAATATGGCTGAGCTCAATGCCGATGACCCTGTGCCCCTGCGCCTGTAACCAGGTCAGATCATGGCTCTTGCCACACAGGGGGACCAGCACGCTGGAGCCCGGTGCCAGCGCGAGCGTGGGCCAGAATTGGGGGAGATAAGGGTTGCTATCGGATTGATGGAAGGCGATATCGTTCGCCTTCCATTTGGCTTTCCAGCGCTGATTACTCATGGTCTCTCCTGTGGATGCACCAGAGAGAGGTTCAGCAAAATGCGAACAGCGCCGTTGGGCAGGTTTAGCCGAGGCTAACATGGTTAGTCGTGTAACGCTGCTAAACTTGTGGCTCGGTTCATACTGGGGTTGGGGCGAGCTATGGCACTGCTTGTGGCCAGGGCCGCTGACATCAATCGCTGGCATCAATCGCTGGCATCATGGCAGCCAAGAGTGCAGCAGATCGCCAACGGGTGGGGTCTGGCATCTATACTCAGTAGGGGAGCCGGGAGAAAGGGAGCCAGGATGATGCTGCATAGCTACAAGATTGCCTTGCTTGGCTGCCTCTATTTGTTCGGAGCATGCAGTTGGGCTGAGGATGAGGTGAAGGTGGGGGTACTCGACTTTCCACCCTTTTATGAGGTTACGCCACACCAGGCCGTGGGGGGCGTCATGATGCCGGAGATCGCCAAGCTGATGGCTGAGGCAGGGTTGCGCTATCGGGTGGATGGTTATCCCCCCAAGCGTCTCTATCGCTTACTGGCCAGTGGTGGGGCGCACTTCTTCATCGGGCTGCAACATGCGCCTGAATATGACGGCCAGGTCTATGTTTCCCCCTCTCCACTCAATGTCATACGGTTGCAGCTCTATCGCTTGCCTACGACACCGGCTCTGCCCCAGGTACAAGCCCTGGCGGGTAAGTCGTTGATCGTCATTCGTGGCTACAGCTATGCCGGGACGTTACTCAAGCTGCAGGGGTTGGTGCCCCCCCCCATGGTGCGCGAGGCCAAGGATCACCGACAAGCGCTAATGATGTTACGGGCCGGGCGCGCGGATTATCTGCTCGATTACTCCTTGGCCGTCAATTACACCCTGCGACAGATGGCGCAGCCGCCTGAGTTGGCGGTCATGCTGCTCAGCGAACTGAAGCTTTACCTACTGGTCTCGAAAAAGGCGCCCAATGCCCAAGTGCTGATACAGAAACTGACGCAAGCCATGGAGCGGCTCATCGCCCGGGGCGAGCTGGACTCTTTGCGGCGCTATAATCAATGATGGTGTGATTAACGTCCGGGGGGATTTTACGTGTCATAGCGCGATATAGCCCCAATCTAGCCTTTAAACTCAAGTTAGACCGGACTATGCATTTTCAATGAGGTTTTACCATGTCATATCTGCAAGATCCCCGGGTGCTGTTTGCCGCCGAGCGAACCCTGCTGGCCTGGAATCGTACCAGCCTGGCCCTGATGGGATTTGGTTTTGTCATCGAGCGTTTCGGCCTCTACCTGCGCATCATGGCGCCGGGTATGGTTTCACCACGGGAAGAGTGGCTCTCTTTTTTGGTGGGGCTAGCCTTTGTGCTCCTGGGGGCGCTGACTGCCCTGCTTTCAGCCAAACAGTATCATGTGACGCTCAATAGCCTGGGGCCAGAGGAGATCCCGGCCGGTTACCGAGTGCATCTGGCCACCTGGCTCAATCTGGTCGTGGCGATACTGGGTTGTTTACTGCTGCTTTATCTCCTCCTCAAATAGTGGATCCGGTGCCGAGCGTTACTCCGGCGCAGGGCTCTTCTCCAGTTGAACCTTGTGCGTGACGCTCATGGCCTCCCCATCTCCGGCCCAAAGCGTTTGCAGATCCACGGCATTGAGCTCAGGGGCTAGGCGAATGCATTGCCCCTGCAGCAGTGCCACCGCCGCTGTCACCACCAGGGCTGCCGAGAGCTGGGCGCCGACCGCCAATTGTGGGTCATGGGCCCAGGCACGCTCATCGGCGTGCAGCAGCTGTTGCACCAGAGGTTGCAGGTAGGCGGGATGGTGCTGCTGACCAATATGGTTTATGAGCCGCTGTTTGATCTCGTGCAGGGTCAAAGGTTGGGCTGGATCCAGATCCAGCATCTGCTCCAGGCTGCAACTTTGGCGGGTAAAGGCAAAGCAGCCGCCGCCCCAGCCCAGATTCAGCGGGAAGAGCACAGGCTTGTTGGCCTGCTGGGCCAGGCGGTTGCAGGCGAGAAAAGCGGGATGGTCGAAGTCTATGGTGTTGATCACCATGTCGCAGCGATCTATGAGCTCAGGTAGTGAAGCGTCATCCAGAAAATGAGGGTGTACCTCCAGCCGTAGCTCAGGGTTGATGGTTAGCAGATGGCGGGCCAGGGCTTCGGCTTTGTTACAGGCCAGATCTGCCTGAGTAAAGGCTTGGCGATTGAGGTTGGAGACCTCTACTTGGTCGCCATCGGCAACAATCAGCTCACCGAATCCGGTTCGGATGGCCACCTCAGCGACCACGCTGCCCAGCCCTGTGCCCGCTAGCAGCAGGCGACACTGTTTAAGGCGCTGCTGCAGGGAGGGGGGGATGAAGGCCCAGTTACGGGCAAACAGCGGGTTACCAGGGTTACTCTCCGCACTCATCCCTTCGTGATACCAGTGACATAGCCCGGCGGCTCCCTGCTCCAGCTGTTGGCGCAGTTGACTGACCAGCAGCCGAGCGGGCAGGGTCGGGGCGCCGAAGTAGTGATGGGCCAGGCCTAACGGGGTGAAGTGGATGGCGAGGCGCCTGAGCTGGGCTATCAGTCTGGGTTCGCTGACGATATAGACCTGCTCTATCCCCTGCTCCCGGGCATATTGGTAGAGGGCGCGACAGAGCAGGCGGGTGATCTCGCCATTACGGCGATCCGGCGTCACCACCAGCCGGGAGATTTCTGCCGAATTCCAGGCCAGTCGGTTCTCTGACGGATAGCCGGGGTGATGGCAGACGGGCAAGTCATGGGGCGAGTAGGCGTTACGTATGAGTCGTACCCCGCCCAATATCTTCCCCTCTTCATCTTCGGCGAGAAAGTGGGTGGCATAGGCATCGAAGTGATCGGATTCCAGCTCGGCGGGATAGGCCTTGGCGTTGAGCCACGCCTTCTCCAGGCAGTAGATGGTGTAGCGCAGCTGTTGCAGTTGCTGATGATCCCGTAGGTCTTGTGCTATTCGGCAACGGTACATGGTCCACCTCTGCTGTTACGCTCAACTACCTAAACAGTAGGAGGGAGGGGGCGGTTTTAGGCTCAGGCCTGTCATAGTCAGCAGGAGGCATGGCACGAATGGTTAAGAGCGACTAGCGGGGCTGAAAGCGTCTCCTCTTGGTTTTTTGTTTCTTGGTTTCTCAAAGAGCCTTATTGGTATGGTCGGGGCTGTGGTTGCGCTGGATCATGCCCAATCTGAGGTGAGTTGGTTACACTGCCCCGTCCGCGCAGAGACTTAATCTGACAATATTAGAAGGCCAAATGGAGCCCTTATGCAACTCAATCAGCACGTCAACATGCTGGGGGATGACCTCAAGCGTCGTTATGGCGAAAAGATCCATAAGCTGACGCTGCATGGCTCCTTCACCTGCCCCAATCGTGACGGCACCCTGGGGCGCGGTGGCTGCACCTTCTGTCATGTGGCCTCGTTTGCCGATGAAACGGCCCAGGTGCGCTCCATTGCCGAACAGTTAGCGGCACGAGCCAGCGAGGCCACTCGGGCCAAGCGTTATCTGGCCTACTTTCAGGCCTATACCAGCACCTATGCTGAGGTGGATTACCTGCGGCAGATGTATGAAGAGGCGTTGGGTGTGGCGGATATCGTTGGCTTGTGCGTGGGCACCCGGCCGGACTGTGTGCCCGATGCGGTGCTCGATCTGTTGGCCAGCTATCGGCAGCAGGGTTTTGAAGTCTGGTTGGAGTTGGGACTGCAGAGCGCGCACGATGCCACCCTCAAGCGCATCAATCGAGGTCACGATTATCGTGCCTACGAGAGTGCTGTGATCCGGGCGCGCAGTCGCGGACTTAAGGTCTGCACTCATCTCATAGTCGGCTTACCGGGTGAGCAGCCGATGGACAGCCTGACCACCCTCAAGCAGGTAGTACAAACAGGAACCGATGGCATCAAACTGCATCCCTTGCATATAGTCGAGGGGAGTGTGCTGGGTAAAGCCTGGCTGGCCGGCCGCCTGCCGGTGATCTCGCTGGCGGAGTATGTGGCGGCCGCGGTGGCCATGATCCAACACACCCCGCCCGAGGTTGTCTATCACAGGGTATCGGCTTCGGCGCGCAAACCAACCCTGCTGGCGCCTGAATGGTGCGAGAATCGCTGGAGTGGCATGGTGGCCATCTCGGAGCAGCTGGGGCGTAGCGGCAACCAGGGGATGGCCCTGGGACGCCCTTTCCTTCTGCAGCCATGAGAGTGCGAGCATGACAAACAGGGCCCATCGGGCCCTGTTTGCGTTGTGGCTTAAGCCGGAACGAAGCGTGGACGGTAGTTATCGACCCACATGGCGGTGGCACCGCAGACGGCGATGGGCATGATGAGGAAGTTGAGCACGGGCACCATGGTGCAGAGGGTGACGCCGGTACCGAAGCTCAGATTGTGTATCCTACGCTGGGCCAGCGCCTGGCGCATATCAGCAAAGGCGACCTTATGGTTATCGAAGGGGTAGTCGCAATATTGAATGGCGGCCATCCAGGCGGAAAATAAAAACCAGAGCAGGGGGGCGAGTGTCTGGCCCAGCACAGGAATAAAAAACAGTATGAGGCAGCCCAATGCCTTAGGCAGGTAGTATTTTATTTTTTGCCATTCCCGGCGAAAGATCCGAGGCATATCCCGCAGTAGCGTGGCCAAGCTGGCATCTGGAGCCGTTTTGCCTGTGAGTTTGGCCTCTACCTGTTCGGCCAGCAGACCATTGAATGGCGCGGCTATCCAGTTGGCAATCAAGCCAAAAATAAAGAAGAACAGCAGCAAGATGGTGAGGATGGCCAGAGGCCAGAGCAGGTAGTTGAGCCAATCCAGCCACGCAGGGAGCGCCTGCAGCAGGGTGTTGGAGAGTTCATCCAGCCTATTTATTAGCCAGATGAAGCTGCTGGCAAACAGAATGATATTGGTCAGCAGGGGTAAAATAACAAACAGGCGAATACCCGGCTGAGTGATTAATCGAGCACCTGTGATTAAGTAATGGATGCCACTTTTATTTATTTGACCCAGTTCCATAACGATTCCTATATTCAAATCTGTTGCAGATATTACAAATAGTGTCTTGTTTTGGTAAAGTCAGTACAGTTGTATCCAGATCTGGCTTGTTGCGCTCAGTCTACTGTGCCTTTTGTGTGACAACCAGTCAGCAATTGGCATCTTGGATGCGGCGCTTGAGTCAGCAGCGGATGGCTGATGGCAACAATGGACGAGCTTCGGCTCTTTTTGTGCTAGACAGAAATTAGAAAGAGAAGCAGCAATGCAGGATTTGCGAATTGTTCTGGTGGTGATTGGGGCTTTGGCGATAGTCGCCCTGATCATTCATGGATTGTGGTCTAATCGAAAGAACAAGCGGTTTTCCATCAAGGATAAACCTTTGGGTCGCGTTCCCCATACCAAGAACAAACCTGGGGAAGATGAGGAACTGGATGGTTTCGATCATGATGGGATCGGTAAGGTGCGCATCCTCTCTCGCAGGCAAGAGCCGGTTGCCGAACGGCGTGAGCCCGATGCCAACTTCTCCATGCCCCGCTTTCAGGCGGTGGACGATCTGGAGTCTCAGGAGCATACCGCTGAGCTGACTCCCGAGCCCGCCCAGCCGCTAGTGCCCGAGGCCAAGGTGTGGCGTGATGTTTATCTGATCAATATCATGGCCCGTGAGGGGCATGAGCTGGATGGTCAGGATCTGCTGCGTGGCTTTAAGCTGCTCGGTTTCCGCTTCGGCGAGATGGATATATTCCACCGCCATCTGGAGCCGGATGGCCGCGGTGATGTGCTGTTTAGCGCCGCCAACATGGTCAAGCCTGGCACCTTCGATCCGGCACGCATGGTTCACTTCTCGACGCCAGGTATCTCCCTCTTCATGCAACTGCCCCATGCCGGGCGCGCCGAGGCTCATCTCAAGTTGATGATGCAGGCCGCCGACAAGCTGGCGGGCGAAGTGGATGGCTTGCTGATGGACATGGAGCGCAAGCCCCTGACCGAATATCAGTTGGCGCAATATTTTGATGAGCTGCGCGCCTACGACAATCAATAGGGCGCAGTGCATTACATAGTGATAAGAAGTGCGGCTTGGGCCGCACTTTCTGTTTATGACCTCGCTAGGAATCTGCTCCATGGCTGATATCAAAACCAGGATGAGCCAGCTCATCGGCATGTTGACCCGTTACGAACATGAATATTATGTGCTGGATGCGCCCTCGGTTCCCGATGCCGAATATGATCGCCTGTTCCGGGAGTTGCTGGCCCTGGAGGCCGAGCATCCTGAGCTGGTGAGCCATCACTCCCCGACTCAGCGGGTCGGTGGGGCGGCATTGAGCACCTTTGGCTCGGTGCGCCATGAACAACCCATGCTCTCCCTGGATAACGTCTTCAATGCCGAGGATCTGCTGGCCTTTGGCCGCCGTATCCAGGATCGTCTCGGCCAGAGCGAGCCGTTAGCTTTCTGTTGTGAGCCCAAGCTGGATGGTCTGGCCGTGAGCCTGCTCTATGAGGCGGGCCACCTGGTACGGGCCGCCACCCGCGGCGATGGGGAGACGGGTGAGGAGATCACCGCCAACGTGCGCACCATTCGCGCCATCCCCTTGACCCTGCAGGGGGACGAGATCCCCGCCCGGCTTGAGGTGCGGGGGGAAGTGTTTATGCCCAAGGCCGGTTTTGCCCGCTGGAACGCCGACGCTCAGGAGTCTGGTGAGAAGATTTTTGCCAATCCGCGCAATGCCGCGGCAGGCAGTCTGCGGCAGTTGGATCCGCGCATCACGGCGCGGCGCCCTCTGGCCTTCTATGCCTATGGTATTGGGGTGGTCGAGGGGGCCGAGCTGCCGGACTCTCACTATGGGCGTCTGAACTGGCTCAAGTGTCTGGGCTTGCCGGTAAGCGCCGAGATCCGTCGTGGCTCGGGCATCGAAGCCTGCCAGGCCTATCACGAGGCCATATTAGCGCGTCGGGATGAACTGCCCTTTGAGATCGATGGCGTGGTGTTCAAAGTGGATTCCCTGCCGCTACAGGAGCAGTTGGGCTTTGTCTCCCGGGCGCCACGCTGGGCTGTGGCCCATAAGTTCCCCGCGCAAGAGGAGCTGACCGAGCTCAAGGAGATCGAGTTCCAGGTCGGTCGTACCGGTGCCATCACGCCTGTGGCGCGGCTGGAGCCGGTGTTTGTCGGCGGTGTCACCGTCTCCAACGCCACCTTGCACAATGCCGATGAGATAGAGCGGCTGGGGGTCATGGTGGGCGATACCGTGATTGTGCGCCGGGCCGGTGACGTGATACCGCAGATTGTTGGTGTCGTGTTGGAGCGGCGGGATGCGGCCCGTTGTCATCCGGTGTTGTTTCCTACGGCGTGCCCGGTTTGTGGCTCGCAAGTAGAGCGGCTACCCGGTGAGGCGGTCGCCCGCTGCAGCGGGGGTCTCTTCTGTGAGGCCCAGCGCAAGGAGGCGCTCAAACACTTTGCCGCCAGGCGCGCCATGGATATTGAAGGTCTGGGTGACAAGCTGATAGAGCAACTGGTGGATCGGCATCTGGTGGCCACGCCAGCCGATCTGTTCCGGCTGGAGGAGGCCTCCTTGAGCGAGCTGGAGCGGATGGGCAGCAAGTCAGCCCAGAAGCTGCTGTTGGCCATAGAGCAGGCTCGGCACACCACGTTGCCGCGCTTCCTGTTTGCCTTGGGCATTCGCGAGGTGGGCGAAGCCACGGCGCTGGCGCTGGCCCTGCACTTTGGTGAGCTAGCCCCTTTGATGGCGGCCAGTGTCGAGGCGTTGCAGCAGGTGAGTGATGTGGGTGAGGTGGTAGCCAAGCATGTCTACTACTTCTTCCGCCAGCCCCATAATCTGGAGGTGTTGCAGCAACTGACCACTGCCCAGGCTGAGGGGGGCGCCGGGGTGGAGTGGCCAGCCATAGTTCGCCCCGAGCCCCAGGCGTTGCCTCTGCTGGGTAAGACCCTGGTGCTGACCGGCACACTCACCCAGATGAGCCGGGATGAGGCCAAACAGGCCCTGTTGGCGCTGGGTGCCAAGGTGGCGGGCTCGGTCTCGGCCAAGAGCAGTGCCGTGATAGCGGGGGCGGCGGCAGGCTCCAAGTTGGCCAAGGCGGAAGAGCTGGGCATTCCCGTGCTGGATGAGAGTCAGTTGCTCGCGCTGCTTGCGGATCCCACCGATATAAGCTGGTAATCGTCTGCTCCGGAGCAGGCAAATAAGGTCCGATAGGTGTGAACCGATCGGACTTTGTTTTTTATGGCCAGTGTGCGCCAGCCTGCTGCTTCTTCAGGGTGAGGGAATTCCCATTTCAACTGGCGGCGAGGTAAGTTAGTGTAGTGTGCAGTCGCTGGCGAGGGATTCAAACTGGTGTAACAGAGTTAGGCGAGAATGGGGCTATGAAATGGTTTTCGTGACTCGGCTGACAGAATCCATGGGCTGATACAGGGATGATGGCTTGAGGCTAATGCTTTTTTCTTAGGTGCGATCCAGTGGTTGGGGCGCAACTGGAGTAGAGAAGAGCCGCTAGCTGACAAGAGTAACAAGCATAAGGAGCGTAACTTGGTATCAGTAGGACCCGGATCCATGAGTCAGGCCCGTGAGGCCATCAATCAGACCATGGCTCTCGTATTGGCGGGCGGCCGTGGTAGCCGCCTGATGCAATTGACGGCCAATCGGGCTAAACCAGCCGTCCACTTCGGTGGCAAATTTCGCATCATCGACTTCGCGCTCTCCAACTGCATCAACTCCGGAGTGCGTCGGGTCGGTGTGGTAACCCAGTACAAATCTCACAGCCTGCTACGCCATCTGCAGGCGGGGTGGTCTTTTTTGCGCTACCAGATGAATGAGTTCATCGACCTCTTGCCTGCGCAACAGCGGGTCGATGAGGTGAACTGGTATCGTGGCACCGCCGATGCTGTCTATCAGAATCTGGATATAGTGCGCGACTATGCACCCAAGTACATCCTGGTGTTGGCGGGGGATCACGTCTACAAGATGGATTATGCCACCCTGCTGCTGGATCATGTGCAGCTGGGGGGGCCGGTCACTGTGGCCTGTATCGAGGTGCCCCGCGCCGAAGCCTCGGCTTTTGGCGTGATGCAGGTGGATGAGAGTCGCAAGATCACCGATTTTGTCGAGAAGCCGGAAGATCCACCCGCCATGCCAGGGGATCCTGACAAGGCCTTGGTCTCCATGGGGATCTATGTGTTTGACGCCGCCTATCTCTACCAGTTGCTGGAAGAGGATCAGGAGGATCAGCTCTCCCGCCGTGACTTTGGCATGGACATCATTCCCAAAGTGGTACGCCAGGGGCAGGCCCATGCCCACCCCTTTGGTTACTCCTGTGTCCGTAACCGGGGTCATGAGGATGGTTGTTACTGGCGTGATGTGGGGACAGTTGACTCCTTCTGGGAGGCCAACATGGACTTAGCCTCCGTGGTGCCCGAGCTGGATCTCTATGACGAAGGGTGGCCCATCTGGACGAACCAGAAGCAGTTGCCTCCGGCCAAGTTTGTCCAGGATTATGAGGGTAAGTCCGGCAGTACCCGCAACTCGGTCTTCTCCGGCGGGGTCATTGTCAGTGGTTCGGATATTGGCAACTCGGCGCTCTTTACCGGGGTGCGTGTTCACTCCAATTGTAAGTTGGAGGGGGTGGTGGCCTTCCCCGATGTGGTGATCCACCGCGGCTGTCGCTTGACCAAGGTGATCCTCGACAAGCAGTGTGTGCTGCCGCCAGGCACTGTGATTGGTGAGGATGCCGAGGCCGATGCTCGCCGCTTCTACCGCAGTGAAAAGGGGGTGGTGCTGGTGACCAAGAGCATGCTCAAGGCCTTAGGATTGAATGCGGAGTCCGATGTGATGGAGCCCAGGCCGGATCGTCCCCGCTAATTTGATTTAGCTGACAGCAGGAGGCTCGCTCCTGCTGTTTTTTTAAGCCCAGATCCCCGAAAAGTGCGTGCTGGTGCCAACGATAGGCCACGCAACTTGCTATGATGAGTCCCTTATCTTCTGCCGGAACCCCCCATGCGACAGATCACCTCCTGGGCGCAGTATTATGTAGATTGGCTCACCCGCCTCGGCATCATCCGTTTTAGCCTGCTATTAGCCTTTTTTATCATAGTGCTGGCCGTGGTGATCCAGATGGGGATCACCCTGTTGCTGCGTGGCGCCGTGGATACGGTGGATATAGTACGCTCCGTCTTCTTTGGTCTGCTGGTGACCCCTTGGGCCGCCTACTTTCTCACCGCCGTGGTCGATGAACTGGAAGACTCCCGCCAGCGTTTGACCCATATGGTGAGCAAGTTGCAGGAGATGCGCGAGCGGGATCAAGCCTTGAACCAGCAGTTGCAGAGCAACATCAGTCAACTCAACCAACAGATTGAAGAGACCCGGCGGGTCGAAGTGGCCAGGCAGCAGGCCATGGTTGAATTGAAAGCCGAGGTACAACGTCGGGAGCAGGCCCAGGCCGAGCTGGAAGAGCGCAGTGCCCTGGTGCGCTCCTTCATCGACAGCTCGCCGGATCTCATCTATTACCGCAATGAGGCGGGGCAATTTTCCGGCTGTAATCAGGCCATGGAGCAGTTGGTCGGACTCAAAGAGGCGGAGCTCATCGGCCTCACCCCCTGGGATGTCTATAGTCACCCTATTGCCGAACGCGTGGTGGAAACCGATCGGCAGGTCTTCGTCCAGGATAGTCACTACACCTATGAGCAGTGGATGGTCTACCCGGATGGCCATAAGGTCTGTTTCGAGATGCGCAAGGTGCCGCTCTACGATGGCCGCGGCAAGCGACTTGGCCTATTGGGCTTTGGTCGGGATGTGACTGAACGCAAGCGCTATCAGGAGCAGTTGGAGCAGGCGAGCCGGGATAAGACCACCTTCGTCTCGACCATCAGTCACGAGTTGCGCACCCCGCTCAATGGCATAGTGGGGCTGAGCCGCATACTGCTGGATACCCCCTTGAGTGGCGAACAGCGCCGCCAGCTCAATACCATTCACCTGAGTGCCGTCACGCTGGGCAACATCTTCAATGACATCATAGATCTGGACAAGCTGGACCGGCACAGATTGCAGATCGCCCCGGCGCGCCTGGATTTACCCGCCTTCTTGCATGATCTGGAGCTGTTGACTCGGCTGATGACAGAGCAGAAGGGTCTCTACTTCAACTACGATCTGGATGGTGAGCTGCCCCACTGGGTGCTGGCCGATGGTACTCGTCTGCGCCAGGTGTTGTGGAATCTGACCGGGAACGCCGTTAAGTTTACCGAAGAGGGCGGCATCAGCCTGCGGGTGTATGCCACAGAACTGGCGGAGCGGCAGTTGTTACTGCGCTTTGAGGTGGAGGATACCGGTATAGGTATTCCCGAGTCTGAACTGGAGAAGATCTTTGCCATGTATTACCAGGTGGGTGGTCAGAAGCATGCGGTCGGCACCGGCATTGGTCTGGCGGTTTCCCACCAATTGGTGGAGGCCATGGGGGGGTGCATGGAGGTGGACAGTGAAGAGGGACATGGCAGTTGTTTCACGCTCGAGCTGCAGGTGGAGCGGTTGGATGACATTCAAGAGGAGCCGCCTATGCCCATACCCTCATTACGCATTCTGATGGTGGAGGATGTGGAGCTCAATATCACGGTGGCGACGGCGCTGTTGGAAAAATTTGGTCATCAGGTGACGGTCGCTCGTAATGGGCAGGAGGCGTTGGCCCTGGCTAAGCCAGAGGAGTTTGATCTCTTCTTGCTGGATATCCAACTGCCGGATATGACCGGCTTTGATATTGCCGATACCCTGCTTGCGCGTTATGGCCGGGAGGCCTTGCCGCCCATGGTGGCCTTGACCGCTAATCTTATTCGCGACAAAACCGAATACTATGACCATGGTATGGTGGCGGTGATCGGTAAACCCCTGGCGGTGGACAATCTTAACGCTACCCTGCGCAGCCTCTTTGTCAGTTGTCCGCTGAATGGAACCCAAGAGCCGATGGTGGATGATGCCATACTGGAGCGAGCCTACATCGAAGAGTATGCCACCATGGTGGGCAAACCTGTGCTGCTGCAGGCCGTCGCCCTGTTTGAGCAGATGATGCCCGGTTACCTGGCGCTGCTGAATTCCAATCTGGTGGCCCGGGATCAGGCGGGCATCGCCAGCGAGGCCCATAAGATCAAAAGCGCGGCCGGGGCCATTGGCCTTAAACGTATTCACTTGCTGGCCAAGCAGGCCCAGAGCCCGGAACTGCCCGCCTGGTGGGAAAACATAGCCGACTGGATAGAGGGCATTCGCCACCACTACCCGGAAGACATAGCGCAGCTTAAGCTCCTGCTACAGGCGTGAGGGCTGTTGACACCTAGAATAAGGATACGAGCGCCATGGCAGAGCAGCCGCAGATGAGTTACCAGCAGCTACTGCAGGCCGAGCGTTATCGGGCTGTGAGTGGTGAGAGCCTGTTGGCCGCCACGGAGAGCGATCGGGCCCGGGTAGTGCAGAGCGCGCCGGTGCGTCGCCTGCAGCAGAAGACCCAGGTCTTTCCGTTGGATGTAAAGGCCTCGGTGCGCAGCCGACTGACCCATTCACTGGAGGTGCAGCAGGCGGGACGCGAGGTGATGTTGGCGCTGCTGCCGCGTCTGGGCGCCGAGTTACCCCAGGTGCCCCTGCTCAATTTGATGGAGATGGCTTGCCTGCTCCACGATGTGGGCAATCCCCCCTTTGGCCACTTCGGCGAGTCTGTGCTGCGGGATTGGTTGGCCAATCATCTACCGGCCCTCTATGGCCGAAGCCTGCAGCGCCCCCCCTCTGCTCAATGGCAGAACTTGCTGTTGCCGGACCTGCTGGCCTTCGATGGTAATGCCCAGAGCCTGCGCCTGGTGCACTCGTTACAACGACTCAACCTGACCTTCAGCCTGTTGGCTTCCCTCATCAAGGTGCCCATGGGGGTGATGGAGGTGGCGGCTGGCCAAGGGTCCATGCCAACCAAGGTGGGCTATTTCTTTAGCGAACGTCAGCTGGTGGCCGCCGTGCGCCAGACCCTGGGGTTGCCCGCCGGGGCGCGCTTCCCTCTGGTCTATGTGATGGAGGCAGCTGACGATCTCTGTTATTGCATCGCCGATCTGGAGGATGCCGTCGATCGCGGCTTGTTGACCCTGGAGCAGTTGCAGGCGCATCTGTTGGCGCAGTGGCGTGGGGAGGAGTATCTGGCAGGGCTGCTCGCGTTGGGTAATCAGAGTGAGGAGGGCTTCTTTCCGGCATTTCGTCGTCAACTGAGCCGGGATCTGGTGCAGGTACTGGCCGATGCGTACCAGCAGCAGGAGCCTAAGATACTGGCCGGGCAGTTTGCCTCGCCACTGCTGGCCGATCAGCATCCGGCCGTGGAGACGCTCTCTTTGTTGCGGCGCCTGGCCCGGGAGCAGATCTTCACCCGTCGTGAGGTGGAGGCCCTGGAGCTGGAGGGGTATGCCGCCCTGTGGGGCGTGCTGGAGCGCTATGCCCGTCTACTGGCCTTGCCGCGCCTTGACTTCAGCGAGCTGCTGGCAGGTAGGGGACTGGGTCGCCATCCCTTCGAGAGTCGGCTCTGCCATCGTCTGTCGCGCCGCCACATCGAGGCCTATCAGCAGGCCCTGCAGCAGGATGAGGCCGGCTTCGAGCGGGCCGACGAACATGAGTGGTACTACCGGGTACGACTGCTCATCGATTATATCAGCGGCATGACCGACACCTATGTGCTGGAGGAGTACCGCCTGCTCTCGGGGATCTGACTTATCCCGATATTTCCAGCCAATAAAAAGCGGGGCCATCAGGCCCCGCTCTGCTTTGAGTGCGGCTAGCGGTTGTTAGACGGCCTCTTCTGCCACCAGGGGTGGGGTGCGCTTGCCCAGATGGTAGCTGAGCAGCAGCAGGCCCATCAGCCCCACCAGTAACAGGCCGAAGGCAAACACCTCCTGAGCCGGATTGAGCCACTGGCTGGCCAGATAGTGCAGGCCGACGAAGGCGGCTATCAGCAGATTTTCACAGAAGTTCTGTACCGCTATGGCATGGCCAGCCCCGACGCTCACCTGGCCGCGAGTCTGCAGCAGCGCATTGAGGGGGACCACGAAGAAGCCTGCGGCGGCGCCTAGCCCCATGAGCATGGCCCCGGCATGCCATAGTTCACTGGCCCAGCCCATGAACAGCAGAGGGAGACCGATGCACAGCCCGGCCCACAAGGCCCGAGTCGCCTGCTCCAGCTTGATGCAGCAGGCGGCCAAACCGGCCCCCACTATGATACCCACGGATACCACACCGCCCAAGTTGGTGGCAGAGCTGGTTTCGGTGAGGCCCAGGGCAAAGGGAACCCAGGCAAACAGCACCAGGCGCAGGGTAGAACCTGAGCCCCAGAACATGCTGGTGCCCAACAGGGAGGTGCGGGCCTGACGATCCCGCAGTAGCGTGGTCACGGCTCCGGTAAAGTCGCCTATCATGACCCAGATCGACACCCGCTGATGAGGGTGAACTATGGGCAGGCGGGGGATGAGCAGGGAGAGCCCTACCGCCAAGCCATAGCAGGCGGTGATCACCGTCAGCAGGAGCACCAGCGACACATCGGCCAGCCAACCGCCGCAGACAAAGCCCAGCAGTATGGCCACTATGGTCGAGCCCTCCATCAAACCATTTGCCTGCACCAATTGCCGGGGAGCGCAGAGCTGGGTGAGGATGCCATATTTAGCCGGCGAGTAGACCGCGGCCCCTATGCCGGTCAGCACATAGGCGAGGATCACCCAGAGTACGGTACCTTGTGAGCCCTGCAGGGCGATGAGCAGCATGGCACAGCCCGAGGCCAGCTTGACGGCGTTGGCCAGCCACATCACTCGTCCCTTGGGTAGGGCATCCGCCAGCAAGCCAACAAAGGGGGCCAGCACTATATAGGGCAGCACAAAGCTGCCCTGCAGCAGGGCGTCCATCCCCTTTTGTTGCGATAGGGTGATCACCAGCTTGATGGCCCCCACCAATATGGCGTTGTCGGCAAAGGCCGAGAGAAACTGCGCTATGAGGACGGCGCTCATGCCGCGGGAGAAGAGCGGGGCATCCGGTTGGCCTGTGGCCAGGGTGTGTGCTTGTCGTTCCATGAGTAAGCTCCTTGTTTAGGCCGACTGGGCGGCCATGGCCTTGAGACTGACATAATCGGTTTTACCCGTGCCCAGCAGGGGCAGGGCAGTGACCAGGCGGATATCGCGGGGGATGGCCAGGGCGGGCAACCCTTGCTCCCGGGCCAGTTGGCCCAGCCGCTCGCCGTTGAGGGTGGGGTCCGTGGTGAAGAGCACCAAGGCTTCCCCCTTGCTCTCATCGGGTCGTGAGCTGGCGGCATGCTGTTGCTCCGGGGTGGCCTGGGTTGCCAGTTTTTCTACCACCTCCAGCGAGATCATCTCTCCGGCTATCTTGGCAAAGCGCTTGAGACGACCGGCAATCCTGACAAAGCCCTGCTCATCCACAGTCACTATGTCGCCTGTGTTATACCAGCCCGCCCCCAGCTCGGAGGCGGTTGGCTCCAGCACACCCGGCTGGGTATCTCGTAGATAACCCGCCATGACATTCGGCCCCTGCACATGGAGCAGGCCACCCTGATCTATGCCGGGAACGGGCTCCAGCTGCCACGCTATTCCCGGTAAAAACTGCCCGACTGTGCCGCTGCGGTAGGCCATGGGGGTGTTGACCGCCAGGACCGGGGCGGTTTCGGTGGCGCCATACCCCTCCAGGATGCGGATCCCAAACTTCTCGAACCAGAGTTCACGTACCGGTTGGGCCAGCTTCTCGGCACCGGCTATCACATAGCGCATGCGGAAGAAGTCATAGGGATGGGCGTGCTTGGCATAGTTGCCGAGAAAGGTACTGGTACCAAACAGCACAGAGCAGTTGCGATCGTAAACCACCTCGGGGATCACCTTGTAGTGCAGGGGGGAGGGGTAGAGGAACAACTTGGTCCCGGTGACGACGGGCAGCAGCGTCCCCGCAGTCAGGCCGAAAGCGTGAAAAATTGGCAGGGCGTTCATGAACTTGTCATCGACCGAAAAGTCGATCACCGCCTGGATCTGGGCCAGATTGGCCAGCAGTTGACGGTGGGTGAGCACCACGCCCTTGGGCACCCCCTCCGAGCCGGAGGTGAACAGGGTGACGGCCTCGTTATGGCTATTCTGGGCGGGAAGCAGGGCTCGGGGCAGACAGAGGGCGGCCAGCACCCAGAGCTTGTCTTGCCAGCTCATTTGGGCGCGCAGATCTTCCAGATAGACGATTTTCAGCGTCTCGGGCAGGGCTGCTACTACTTCGCCCAGGCGCGCCGTCTCGATAAAGGCTCGGGAGCTGATGAGTGTCCGGATGCCGGCGACCCGGCAAGCCGAGGTGATGCCCTGGCGACCGGCTGTGTAGTTGAGCATGGCCGGGACCCGAGCAAAGGCGCCTGAACCTATCATCAAGGCCAGGGTGGCGGTGAGGTTGGGCAGCAGCAGACCGATGCGCTCGCCGGGGGCGGCCAGGCGGGTGGTCATCCGTCCCAGCCCCAGCGTCATCTTCAGCAGGTCGCCGTAGCTGTGCTCCACTTGGCGCATATCTTCAATCAGACCATAGCGGCGGCCATACAAGGAGATGGCTCCCAGTAACGATTCATACAGCGTGCCCTGGGGGCGAGTGGCAAACAGCATGTGCTGCATGATGCGGCGTAGCGCCTCACCGGCCTTGGCGCGTCGTTCATGGCCACTGCAGGCCTCGGGCATGGCAATCCTCTGGCTGGGCATGATGGTGATACGCATCTTGGGCAACCAGCGGCGTGGATAGTGGCCACCCATGCGACTGAAGTAGGTACGGGCCGGGCCATCCAGATGCACCGGCAGCACAGTGGCGCCGGTCTTGGCGGCAATGAAGGCCGGGCCGTTGTAGATCTTCATCAGGGAGCCGGTGACGGTCAGGCGTCCCTCGGGAAAGATAACCACGGGGCGGCCGCGCTCGATAAGGCGGATCACCTGCTTCATGCCCATGGGGGCGGTAGGATCGACAGCCAGATGGTCGATGAGGCAGAGCAAGGGCTTGAATAGCCAGTGCTCGGCCACCCAGGTATGGACCACGAAGACGGGGTTGCCTGGCATGAACAGCGCCAGCAGCATGCCATCCAAAAAGGATTCGTGATTGGCCACGATCAGCAGCCGTTGCTCCTGCATGGCCTGCCAGTTGCCGCGCACCTCTACCCGGAACAGCAGGGTAAACAGCAGGCGCAGTAGAAGTTTGATGATGGGCATAGGTTCCTTCCTTGCGGGTAAATTCCAGTAGTGGGACGAGTGTTATGCCTCGTCCTGCAGATAGGTCTGCACACTTTGCAGGGCCTGGTTAAGAAAGGGCTTATCGATCCAGAAGTAGATCTCCTTGCCCTTTCGTTCATGTTGCAGTACCCCGGCTTGGCGCAAAATCGTCAGATGATGGGAGACGGTGGGGCGCGAAAGCGTCGATACCGCGGCCAGTTGGCCAGCGGTCAGCCGTTCACCCGGTTCGAAGGTGAGCAGGAGGCGCTGACGATGTTCATCCCCCAAGGCATTGAAGACCTTGGCGATCTGCTGCCAGGTAGCGGGTATGGCGCGAGAGTAGTCGTGATGCATGGACTCATTTCGACTTTATTAAACATGTCGACATGATAACCAATACTCAGGGCGTGTAAAGGGGGCTTTTTGTGCTCTAGCGCAAATTACTGCGACTCTCATGAGTCGTGTTGATGCGACGGGGTTGGCCACCTGGCAGAACAGTGAAGGGCGGGAAACAGGTTGAGTGTGACCTGTTTCCAAAGCGGAGGATTAGGACTGGATAGGGGAGAAGCTGCGGTTGTCGCAGGCGTGACGCACTTCGCTCTGCAGCATGTCCAGCAGCAGTATCGAGCGCTTATCGCCATCCGGCTCTTGGTAGATGGCTTCGAGTCCCTGGAAGGGGCCATCGTGGATCAGCACCTTGTCGCCACAGTTAGGCATCTTACTCAGCTTGCTGCGCAGTTCGTCTGAGTCTTCATGGCACATCAGGTTAAACACCAGCTCCTTGGGAATGGTGGTCCACTGGCCACCGAAACGGATGATGTGACGCAGGCCACGGGTGGAGTTCAGGCGAGTAGCCGGAAAGGTCTCCAGATCGACGTTGACGAAGAGATAAGAGGGAAACATGGGCTCCATGCGAGCAGTGCGCTTACCCTTAACGAGTCGGGTAACTTCAACCATGGGGTAATAACTCTCAACGCCTTGATTTTTAAGGTGTTGATAGGCGCGATCCTCTTCGCGAGGGCGGCAATAGGCTAGATACCAACTATTCATTATTAGTTCCGTGCTGCTTTTTAATGTAACGATAACCTCTGCATAGCAGAAAGGCCACGCAAACGTGGCCTTTCGATTATTGTCCCATACTGGGGCTAAATAGCCATCAGACGGAATTACCAGCCCTTAATCACTCCACCATTGAACAGATCGGCGGCGGCCTTGTAGACCTCCTCGCTCTGATAGGCCTGAACGAACTGCTTCACCTTCTGCGCATTCTGGTTATCTTCGCGGGCAACGATGAGATTCACATAGGGTGACTCTTTGTCTTCCACGAACAGACCGTCACGGTTGGGCAGCAGGTTGATTTGTGAAGCGTAGACAGTGTTGATGATGGCCAACTCTACATCTTCCAAAGAGCGGGGCAGTTGTGCCGCTTCCAACTCGACTATCTTCAGTTGCTTGGTGTTCTCGACTATGTCCAGCACGGTTGCATTCAGGCCTACGTCCGGCTTGAGCTTGATCAGCCCCTGCTTTTGCAGCAGCAGCAGGGAGCGACCCAGATTAGTCGGGTCATTGGGCACAGCCACTTGCGCACCGGCTTTCAGATCGCTCAGACTCTTGATCTTCTTCGAGTAACCGGCAATCGGGTAGACAAAGGTGTTACCGACAGAGACCAGCTTGAAGCCGCGATCCTTGATTTGAGAATCCAGATAGGGCTTGTGCTGGAAGGCGTTGACATCAATGCTGCCATCATTCAGCGCCACGTTGGGGGTGGCAAAATCGCTGAAGGTGACCACTTCAACTTCCAGGCCATATTTTTCTTTGGCGACTTTCTTGGCTACTTCGACCACCTGAGCCTCAGACCCGGCGATGGCGCCGACCTTGATGTGGTTGTCTTGTTCGCTCTTGCCGCAACCTGTGATGAGCAAGGCGGCGAGCAGCGCGGCGGCAGCGGATTGCAGGGATAACTTCATGAAAACCTCCTAGGGGTGAATGAGTTGGGATCAGCGATGGTCAACCTGTTTGACTAAGCGATCACCCAGGCTCTGAATGAGTTGTACCAGTATGACCAGGATGGCGACTGTGATGAGCATGACCAGGGGGTCAAATCGCTGGTAGCCATAACGTATTCCCACGTCACCCAGCCCGCCGCCGCCAATGGCACCCGCCATAGCCGAGTAGTTGACCAGGGTTACCAGGGTAATGGTCAGAGAGTTGAGAATGCCGGGCAGGGCCTCAGGCAGCAGCACCTTCTGGATGATCTGCAGGGGCTTGGCGCCCATGGCTTGGGCCGCCTCCACCAGACCTGATGGCACCTCGATCAGGGCTCCCTCTATGAGTCGAGCCACAAAGGGGATGGCCCCGACCGTGAGCGGCACTATGGCGGCGACGGTACCGATACTGGTGCCGACTATCAGTCGGGTCAGGGGGATGATGGCCACCAGCAGTATGATAAAAGGCACGGAGCGGCCCAGGTTGATGATGGCCCCCAATACCCGGTTCAGCACGGGATGCTGCAATATCTGCCCTGACTTGGTTACATGCAGGGCCACGCCTAACGGAATACCTATCAGGCCGCTGAACAGGGCTGAGGCCAGCACCATCAGCAGGGTTTCTCCCAGAGCCTGCAATAGCAGATTAATCATCGCTTCGGACATAGCCCAGCACCTCTACCTGTACATGATGGTCACGGAAAAACGCTATGGTTTGCGCCGAGGCTGCGCTGTCGGCGACCAGCTCGGCCAGCAGAAACCCAAATTTGACGCCGCCGGCATACTCCATGTCGGCACTAAGAATGCTGATATCGACCCCATAACGACGGCTCACCTCGGAGATGAGCGGCGTATCCACACTCTTGCCGGTAAAACCCAAGCGTAGCAGGGGCCAACTGCCGGCACTGGGCTCCTGGCTCAACCTGGCCTGGAACTCTTCGGGAATGGGCAGATGGATGGTGGAGTGGATAAATTCCCGCGCCAGTTCAGTCTGGGCATGGCTGAAGAACCAGGCGACTTCCCCCTGCTCTATCAGCTCACCCTGGTGGATGATGGCCACCTTGTGGCAGAGGCTCTTGACCACCTCCATCTCGTGGGTGATGAGCAGTATGGTCAGCCCCAGCTTGCGGTTGATCTCCTTGAGCAGGGCCAATATGGATTGGGTGGTGTTGGGATCCAGGGCCGAGGTGGCCTCGTCACACAACAGCACCTTGGGATCCGGTGCCAGCGCGCGGGCTATCGCGACCCGCTGCTTCTGTCCTCCTGAGAGTTCAGATGGATAGGCATGAGCCCGTTCGCTCAGCCCGACCAGGGCCAACAGACTGTTTACCTTCTGCTGGATCTGCGGGCGAGCCAGGCCGGCCAGCTCCAGCGGAAGCGCCACGTTTTCGAACACGGTGCGAGAGGAGAGCAGGTTGAAGTGCTGGAAGATCATACCGATCTTGCGGCGAGCCAGGGTGAGTTCGGCCTCGCTCAGGGCGGTGAGCTCCACGCCATCCACCTCGACACTCCCGGCCGTGGGATGTTCCAGCAGATTGACGCAGCGGATAAGGGTGCTCTTGCCCGCCCCCGAGGCGCCAATGACGCCAAAAATTTCGCCCGGAGCGACTTGCAGGTCCGTGGGCTGCAGGGCAACCACGGCCTGGGCGCCCTGACCATAGGTCTTGGATACTCGGCTTAGTTTAATCATGAGTGATTCCGCGGCAATGCCGATATTCTGGCTGCTGTAGTGGGTTAACGTCAGCGGTTACGGCTATCGTTTCCCCTGCTTGATGGTAAAAGATGCTAGGGGGCGGCGGCGGGGATGTCAATGGACTTGTCTATGTCTGGATGGCTAAATGGCTAATATCTTATGCCAGTTATTGTATAAGGGGGGCTGAGTAGTGTGGCGGCTGGCGGTAAGGAAGAAAGCAGTCGGGGCGCATGGCGCCCCGATTGAGATTAGAGTTTTCCGAAGGTGCCGCAGAAGCGGTATCCCTCGCCATGTATGGTGGCGATGATCTCCGGTGTATCGGGGAAGGACTCGAAATGCTTACGGATACGGCGAATGGTGACATCGACCGTCCTGTCATGGGGTTTGAGTTCTCGGCCTGTCATCTTCTGCAGCAGATCGGCGCGGGTCTGGATCTGGCCCGGATTCTCGCAAAAGTGTAGCAGGGCGCGAAATTCGGAGCGGGGCAGGCGGTAGCTCTCCCCTCTGGGGTTGATGAGGCTGCGACTATTGATGTCCAGGGTCCAGCCATTGAAGCTGTAGTTTTCCACCTGATCGTTCAGGAGTGAGCTTTCGTCGCGCATGGTGCGGTTGAGCAGGTTGCGGGCGCGGATGGTCAGCTCTCTGGGGTTAAAGGGTTTGGTGATGTAGTCATCGGCGCCAATCTCCAGCCCCAGTATCTTATCTACCTCATTGTCGCGACCGGTGAGAAACATCAGCCCAGTTTGTCCCTTCTCCCTGAGTTCCCGGGCCAGCAGCAGACCATTTTTGCCCGGCAGGTTGATGTCCATGATCACGAGGTCGACATCATTGTCGCAGAGCTGGTCGTGCATCTCATCGCCATTATTGGCTTCGAGCACGGCGTAGCCTTCGGCTTCGAAAATGCTCTTCAGAGAGTTGCGCGTCACTAGCTCGTCTTCGACGATCAATATTTGAGGTGTATGCATGACCAATACCCGAATGTTAACTAATTGTTTAAATTTATCGCCTAGCCCAGGCCGAAATGGAAGGGAGTTGCATGTTATTTTTTAATCTCGAGCAACAGCGGTGGGAGCTCTTTGACCCCAGTGCGCGAGTTAACAACTTGTTGTGGAAATCGTTTCGGACGAGGGGGCAATCTTGAGCATGGAATCTATCAAGTAACAGCGAGTTAACAATGGGGTGCTAACAAAAGGTTATGACTTTCTGGGGCTTGTTTGACATATGTCAACTTTAGTTTGCAGCCTGTGGGGGGATGTGAAAAAGCTGGGCCCGTTCGAGACAAACTGCACTCCCATGAGCCGGCATGCTTCTATCTGGCGGCTTACGCAGCAGCAGACGAGAGTAGCAGATTAGAAATGGTAGGAGACGCCCAGCTTGACGGCCTGTTGCTTCTCTTGGGAGAGGCCATATTCGGCCAGCATGGAGAGGCTGGGCAGTAGCTGATAAGCGGAGCTGAACTCCAGCTGGGTATCATGAAGTTCGGTATAGACCTGGCGTACCCGGCTGGTGAGCAATAAATTGCTCCATTGATAGCTAACCCCTGACACCAGTTGAACGGCCGAGCTGGGGAGTTGTGTCTGAGACTGCTCTGCGGCGGCGGCTCCGGCCTCCATGAAGGTGCGCCAGTTTTGCCACTGCTCCTGATAGCCGCCAGTAAACTGCCAGTCATAGACAGAGGATTGACGTTGCTGCTGATGTTGCTCCAGCAGGCTGGGATGATAGTTATGGGTATAGAAGTTTTCACCCAATGCGGTCTTGCCTGGCTCAAGCGGTGCGACGGCAGCCCAAGTCGAGCCGCACCCCAGCAGGGCAACCGACAATATGAGTGGCTTGAGCATGGTGAGACTCCTATCAATAACGTCTACCAAGCATGGCATAGCGGAGGGGTCTGTAAAGTGAGCCAGCTGCTCTTTTTTACACCACAAATACTGATTTTTGTCTGATGAGCCAAATGAACACATACCGGCTTCAGGCTGGAATTATGCCGATCGGACGGGTACATTGACCGCCCCAAATGCGTGGAGGTGAGGATGGATCTCTATTTTGTTCTGATGGCCCCGGCCAGAGCGGAAAATGTCGGTGCGGCGGCTCGGGCGCTGAAGACCATGGGGTTTTCTCATTTACGCATTGTGGCCAGCCAAGTGCACACCAAGGAGGAAGCCTCCTGGGTGGCGCATGGTGCTCAGGAGCTATTAACTGGCGCCGAGAGTTTCGACTCCCTGCCGGAGGCTCTGGCCGATCTGGATCTGGTGGTGGCGACCACGGCCCGGCAGCGGGGGCAGCATCAGTGCTATCTGACCCCAAGCGAAGTGCGCAGCCAGATCCGCAATAAAAGCGGGTTGGCCAAGGTGGGCATACTCTTCGGCTGCGAGGAGTCTGGGCTCTCCAATGCCCAGTTGGCACAAGCCGATCTGGTCAGTTACCTGCCCCTGCGGGTGGGGTATCCCTCTCTCAATCTGGGGCAGGCGGTGATGCTCTATGCTTATGAACTCACCTCCCTGCTCGATGAAGCCGAGTCCGAGGTTGCGGCGCAGGAAGTCGCGGTGGGTCAGGTTCGAGCCCTGCAAACCACATCAGCACAAATACTCGATAAAGTCGGAGTTGAACAGGATGAAAAGCTAAGAAAGTGGGTAAAGGATGGGGTGTCTATGCTGGGTCAGCGGGATCTTAACCTGTTGCATCTGCTGTGCAAGGACTTGGCCAGAGCGTTGGCCAACACAAGAATAGATTGACAGCCCTACCCTCAATCCGGTATTGCTAGGGCCGTTTATTCATTCAGGTTTGATTTCCAACATGTTGTCAGTGATCATCCGCACCATCACGATTACCATTACCGGCACCACCTTGGGTGGGTTCGGGGCGGGCTGCTGAGTGCACTGACAACATGTTCAGAAATTCCAAAGGCCCGTACCCACAAGGTACGGGCCTTTTCGTTACAGGGAGATGTGTATGCGTGTTTTGAAATTTGGCGGCTCCTCGCTGGCTGATGCCGAGCGTTTCTTGCGGGTGTCCGACATTGTGGTCAACAACCAGCAGCAAGCCCAAGTGGCGCTGGTGCTCTCGGCTCCCGCCAAGGTGACCAATCACCTGGTGGCGCTGGTGGAGCAGACCAGCCGTGGCCTGGATTCTAACGGTACGCTGGTTGAGATCGAGGCCATCTTTACTCGGCTCATCGCTGGGCTAAAGGCGAAATATCCAGCGCTGGATGATGCCAAGCTCAAGGTGCGCATGGAGCAGGAGTTCGGTGTGGTGCGTCGTCAGATGCAGGGCATCACGCTGCTGGGGCAGTGCCCGGACAATATTCAGGCGCAAATCTTGAGCCGCGGTGAAGCGCTCTCCATCGCCTGTATGCAAGAGTTGTTGATGGTTCGGGGTCATGAAGTCGTATTGATCGATCCGGTCAAGCTGCTGCTGGCCGAAGGGGGGTTCCTGGAATCCCACGTCAACATTGATGTCTCCCGTGCCCGCTTCCAATCCGAGCCTCTCAAGAGCGGTGCCATCTACCTGATGGCCGGCTTTACCGGCGGCAACGCCAAGGGCGAACTGGTCCTGCTGGGGCGCAACGGCTCCGACTACTCAGCGGCCTGTCTGGCGGCCTGTGTCAGTGCCGAGTGCTGCGAGATCTGGACCGACGTGGATGGGGTCTACAGTTGTGACCCGCGCCTGGTGCCAGATGCTGTGCTGCTCAAGCGCATGTCCTATAAAGAGGCGATGGAACTCTCCTATTTCGGCGCCAAGGTGCTGCATCCGCGCACCATAGCGCCTATCGCCCAGTTTCATATTCCCTGCCTCATTAAGAACAGTTTCAATCCTCAGGGCGAGGGCACCCTCATTGCCGAGCAGGGTGATGACGAACTGCCGGTGAAGGGGATCTCCGATCTGGCGGGCATCTCCATGATCAACGTCAGCGGGCCAGGGATGAAGGGGATGGTCGGCATGGCCGGACGTATCTTCACTGCCGTGTCGCGCGCCGGCGTCTCCATTACCCTCATTACCCAATCCTCCTCTGAATACAGCATCAGCTTCTGTATCCATACCTATGATGCGCAGAAGGCGCGCAATATCCTGGAAGAGGAGTTTGAACTGGAGCTCAAGGCCGGTCTGCTCGAAGAGATCGAGATGCGCCACGATCTGGCTATCATCTCGGTCGTTGGTGATGGCATGCGTACCAGCAAGGGCGTTGCCGCGCGCTTCTTCCTCTCTCTGGCGCAGGGCAACATCAATGTGGTGGCCATAGCTCAGGGCTCTAGCGAGCGCTCCATCTCGGCTGTGGTGCCCAAAGAGAAGGTGAATGAGGCCATCAAGGCGTGTCACCAGAACTTCTTTACCAGCATGCAGTTCATCGATCTCATCCTGGTCGGGCTGGGCGGTGTGGGCGGGGCTCTGCTGGAGCAGATCCGTCGTCAGCAGCCGGTATTGGCTGATCAGGGGATAGGTCTGCGTGTGGTTGGCCTGGCCAACTCCCGCAAGCTGGCTCTGAGCCGCGATGGTCTGGATCTGGCTAACTGGCAGGCAGAGCTCGACGCCGCGCAACAGGGCTTTAGCCTGGCGGCGGTGAAGACGCTGGTGGAGGAGAGTCACCTCATCAACCCTGTGATCGTCGATTGCACCTCGGACGAAAGCGTCGCCAACCAGTATGCCGACTTCCTGGCGGCGGGTTTCCATGTGGTCACCCCGAACAAGAAGGCCAACACCAGTTCACTGGATTACTACCGCGAGTTGCGCAAAACGGCGCAACTGACCCGTCGTAAGTTCCTGTACGAGACCAACGTGGGTGCCGGTCTGCCGGTGATTGAAAACTTGCAGAACCTGATCAAGGCGGGTGATAAACTGAAGGCCTTCGCCGGTATTCTCTCCGGCTCTCTCTCCTTCATCTTCGGTAAGCTGGATGAGGGGATGAGCTTCTCCGAGGCCACGCTGACCGCCAAGGCCAAGGGTTTCACCGAACCGGATCCGCGCGATGATCTGAGTGGCATGGATGTGGCGCGCAAGCTGCTGATCCTGGCCCGGGAAGCCGGTATGCCCCTCAATCTGGAAGATGTGCAGATTGAACAGGCGCTGCCCCCAGGCTTTGATGCCAGCGGCGATACCGAGAGCTTCATTCGTCGCTTGCCCGAGGCGGATGCCTGGTTTGCCGAGACAGTGGCCCAGGCCCGTGCCGAAGGCAAGGTGCTGCGCTATGTGGGCTCCATTCAGGATGGTAAGTGCCGGGTGGCGATCAAGGCGGTGGATGAGAATGATCCGCTCTACAAGGTGAAGGATGGCGAAAACGCGCTGGCCTTCTTCTCTACCTATTATCAACCCATACCGCTGGTGTTGCGCGGCTATGGGGCGGGAACTGAAGTGACTGCGGCCGGGGTATTTGCCGACCTGCTGCGGACTCTGAACTGGAAGCAGGAGGTTTAATATGGCGGTTGTTGCCTACGCACCCGCATCGATTGGGAATGTCAGTGTCGGTTTCGACGTACTCGGGGCGGCGCTCGCCCCGATTGACGGCAGCTTGTTGGGCGATCGGGTCGAGGTGCATGCCAGCACCCAAGCCTTCTCCCTGGAGTGCCGTGGTCGTTTTGCCCATAAGTTGCCGAGCGATCCGCAGAAGAATATCGTCTACGCCTGTTATCTGGGCTATGCCGAGGCGTTGAAGAAGAAGGGGAAGTCGATCCAGCCGCTGCACATGGTGCTGGAGAAGAACCTGCCTATCGGTTCAGGGTTGGGCTCCAGTGCGTCGAGCATAGTGGCCGCCTTGGAAGGGTTGAACGGTTTCCACGATTTTGCCCTGGATAAAGATGAGCAACTGCTGCTGATGGGGGAACTGGAGGGGAGCATTTCTGGTTCGGTCCATTTTGACAATGTGGCGCCCTGCTACCTGGGCGGCATCCAGCTGATGATCGAAGAGGCTGGCGTCATCAGCCAGTCGATCCCGGATTTCGAAAACTGGTACTGGGTCTCTTGCTACCCTGGCATCAGCATCAGCACCGCCGAGGCGCGGGCCATTCTGCCGGCCCAATACCGTCGCAGCGACTGTTTGACCTATGGTCGTCGTCTGGCCGCCTTCATCCATGCCAGCTATACAGGTCAGGAGCAGCTGGCCGCCAGTGTGCTCAAGGATGTGATCGCCGAGCCCTATCGTCAGGCCCTGATCCCCGGTTTCAACCAGGTGCGGCAGCATGCGGCGCTCTCTGGTGCCCTGGCCACCGGCATCTCAGGCTCTGGCCCCAGCGTGTTTGTGGTCATGACCGACAAGCAGCAGGCCCTGCGTATGCAGGAGTGGCTGGAAGCCAATTTTATTCAGAATCAGGACGGGTTCTGCCACGTGTGCCGCATCGATCGTGCCGGCACCACGGTCAACGTCATCGAGTAAGGGAAGCAGTAGCGTATGAAGCTTTACAATATCAAGGATCACAGTGAACAGGTCGATTTTGCCCAGGCAGTCAAGCAGGGGTTGGGTCGTGAACAGGGGCTCTTCTTCCCGGAGAGCATAGCGCCGCTGGCCGATGTGGATGGCCTGTTGGCCAAGCCGCTGGTAGAGCGTTCCGCCATTATCCTGCGTCATCTGCTGGGTGACGAGTTGCCTGAGCTGGCGCAACTTATTGCCAACGCTTTCACCTTTCCGGCACCGCTGGTCAAGGTGGGGGAGAACCAGTATGCCCTTGAGCTGTTCCATGGTCCGACCCTGGCCTTCAAGGATTTTGGTGGCCGCTTCATGGCCCAGTGCCTGACGGCTATTGCCGATGGTAATAAGATCACCATTCTGACCGCGACCTCTGGCGATACCGGGGCAGCGGTGGCGCACGCCTTCTATGGCTTGCCCAATATCGAGGTGGTGATCCTCTATCCCAAGGGCAAGATCAGCCCGCTGCAGGAGAAACTCTTCTGCACCCTGGGTGGCAATATCCGCACCATAGCCGTCAATGGCGCCTTCGATGATTGCCAGGCTCTGGTCAAGCAAGCTTTTGATGATGAAGAGCTGAAAAAAGCCATCGGCCTCAATTCAGCCAACTCCATCAACATCAGCCGCTTGCTGGCTCAGGTCTGCTACTACTTCGAAGCGCTCGCCCAGCTGCCTGCCCAGAAGCGTGCCGAGGCCGTCATAGCCGTGCCCTCTGGCAACTTCGGCAACCTGACTGCGGGCCTTATCGCCAAGGCGCTGGGTCTGCCGGTGAAGCGTTTCATGGTGGCCACCAATGCCAACGATACCGTGCCCCGTTACCTGCAAAACGGCAGCTGGGATCCGAAGGCTACCGTCGCAACCCTCTCCAATGCCATGGATGTGAGTCGTCCCAACAACTGGCCGCGGGTGGAAGAGCTGTTCAAGGTGAAGGGCTGGGATCTCAAGAGCCTGGCTTCCGGCTCGCGTAGCGATGCCCAGACGGAAGATGCGCTCAAGCGCCTCTATGCTCAGGGTTATCTGTGTGAGCCCCACGGTGCCATCGCCTGGGATCTGCTGCAAAGCGAACTGCAAGCGGGTGAAGCGGGGATCTTCCTCTGTACGGCTCATCCGGCCAAGTTCAAGGAGAGCGTCGAGTCGATCCTCAATATTGAGCTGACGCTGCCTGCTCCGCTGGCTGAGCGCGCCGATCTGGCCCTGCTCTCCGATGAGATGGATGCCGATTTTGCCGCCTTGCGCGCCTATCTGCTGAAGGCGTAACGTCGCCACTCTCTCGACTCACGGGCGGCCTAAGCTGCCCGTTTTTTATTTACGCCTCTCTTTGTGGTTTTTCAATCCACTACCGATCTGCTAGCCTTCGCTCCACATTCGTGGTTTGCGAGCAAGCATATGACTCAGGTACTCAATAATCTCCTCTCGCTACTGGCGCTAGAGCCTCTCGACGCGGGCCAATTTCGCGGTCAAAGCCAGGATCTGGGTTTTGGTGCCGTGTTTGGCGGTCAGGTGATGGGGCAGGCACTCTCGGCGGCGCAGCAGACGGTGGAGCCGGAGCGAATGGTGCACTCGCTGCACTGTTATTTTCTGCGCCCGGGGGATGTGACCTGCCCCATCCTCTATGAGGTGGAGCATATTCGCGATGGTAATACCGTCTCGACCCGGCGGGTGCAGGCCAGTCAGCATGGTAATGCCATCTTCTATCTAAATGCCTCCTTCCAGCTGGAAGAGCCGGGTCTTGAGCACCAGGATGTGATGCCCCAAGTGGCTGGGCCTGAAGGGCTCAAGAGTGAGCTAGCCTGGGCTGAGGAGCTCAAGGCGTTCATTCCGCCTGTGCTGCACGATAAGTTGTTGAGTGAAAAGCCCATCGAGATGCGGCCCGTCACCTTCGTCAATCCGCTGCGGGCTGAAGCCTGTGCACCGAAACGCTATGTCTGGTTCAAGGCGAATGGTCAGATGCCCGCCGAGCAGGCGATACACCGTTATCTGCTGGCCTATGCCTCGGATTTCAATTTTTTGCCCACCGCGCTACAACCTCATGGTGTCGCTTTCTTCGATCCAAACCTGCAGGTCGCCACCATAGATCACGCCATGTGGTTTCACCGGGAGTGTCGCTTCGATGAGTGGCTGCTCTATGTGGTGGAGAGCCCCAGTGCCTCGGGGGGGCGTGGTTTGGTGCGCGGCCAGTTCTTTAGTCGGGATGGCAAATTGGTGGCCAGCACAGTGCAAGAAGGGGTGATCCGTAAACGGGGTTGAGTCCGGATAAACCTGAGGCCTGTGGCTCGATTGGTTAATTTTTGTAAAGTTCAGCCGATCGTATGATGGTGGTAGTTGTTAAATTGGTGTTGAATTGTGACGCCAATCACATCGACCCAGGCAGGGATGCTAGCCATGTTAAAAAAACAGACTCTATTTATCGGATCAATCATGTTACTGGTCGCTAGCCATACTCAAGCGGCTGTGATTTCCCCCCTAACCGGTACCACTGAAACCAACCAGCTTAAGCTGGGGGAGTGGTTTTCCCGTTATTCTGATCTACTGACCACAGCTCAGTTGCAGGCGCTCAAGAGCGCTCCTGCTTCTAGCTCGTCTAGCGATCTGAAGGCGACGGCCAGCACCATGAAGGTCACTTACCTCGGTACGGGCGCTGCTCGCGATACCAATCTTTTCCTGGCCTCCGCTGGTACTGGTGCCTTCAACACCGCCAACTTTTGGAACCCCATCTATACCAGCGGCGGAACCAATAACCTGAATAAGTACAACCCGGTCAACAGCGCCAATACGCTGTTTGAGAGCCGGGCTGGTTGTAGTTATGCTCAGGCCAAGGCTGGCAACAGCTGTTTGGCGAGTCAATTGGGTCTAAGTCGTGAGGTCAGTGGGCTGACAGTAGGCGACAATCTGGTCTTTGGGCTCCAGGCGCTAAATCTGGTTTATGGTAAAGAGGTCAATCTACCCAATACCAATTACTTCTTCACCGGCTCTGTGGCGAACAACAGTGACAGCAAGGGGTGGGCCGACAAGACAGTGCATACCCATGTGCTGACGCTGGCTGATGGCTCATACATGGTCGGTTTTGAAGATACTTGGGCGGGTAAGAGTGACAGCGATTATAACGACATGGTGTTCCTGCTCTCTCCGGTTCCCGAGCCAGAAACCTATGTGATGATGCTCTCCGGTTTGGGCCTGCTGCTGGCGGGGGCGCGCAAGCGCCGCAATCAGAAGGTTGCCGTGCCAGCTTGAGTTCGATGAGTTGTTAGCAGAAAAGCACGAAAAAAAACCGGAGCCCAGGCTCCGGTTTTTTTATAGAAGAAGTAGAACTTACTTCTTGATACGCATCACGGCAGTTTCACCCACTGTGACACTACCCGTGAGCTTGATCAGCTCTTTGATGTCATCCATATTGGAGATAACAACGGGCGTCAGGGTAGACTTGGCCTTGGCTTCGAGTACCGCCAGGTCAAACTCTATGATGGTATCACCCTTCTTCACGCTTTGACCTTCAGCCGCAATGCGCTTGAAGCCTTCACCCTTCAGCTCAACGGTATCGATACCGAAGTGCACGAAGAGTTCGATGCCTGAGTCAGACTCGATAGAGAAGGCATGATTGGTTTCAAAGATCTTGCCAATGGTGCCATCACACGGTGCGACCATCTTGTTACCGGCTGGCTTGATGGCAATGCCATCACCAACGATTTTCTCGGCGAAAACCACATCCGGAACATCCTCGATCGGCACAATTTCGCCAGACAAGGGGGCAAAAATCTCGATGCCACTAGTATCAGAACTGTCGTCAGATACCAGCTTTTTCAGTTTGTCGAACAAACCCATAGCGTTAGCTCCTAAGAGTTATTTTCAGCTTTTAGCCAATGATATTAACAGACAGCCTGATGCTTAACAAAGTCATCTACAACGGCTTCTACTTCAGCGATGGTGGCGCTCTCCAGTGCCTTCTCGGCCATGGCTTTTACCGCCGTATAGTTGGCCGCCCGAACCAGTTGCTTGACGCGAGGTATGGACATGGCGCTCATGGAGAATTCATCCAGCCCCATACCCAACAGCAGCAGGGTGGCTCTATCATCGCCAGCCAGTTCACCGCACATCCCAGTCCACTTGCCCTCGGCATGGGACGCATCAATGACCTGCTTGATCAGGGTCAGAACGGACGGTGAGAGTGGATTGTAGAGGCCGGAGATCAGCTCGTTACCACGGTCAACGGCCAGGGTGTATTGGGTCAAGTCATTGGTGCCGATGGAGAAAAAGTCGGCTTCTTTGGCCAGGTGACGGGCGATGACGGCCGCGGCAGGCGTCTCTATCATTACACCCACTTCGATGCTCTCATCGAAGGCCAAGCCTTCTTGACGCAGTTCGGCCTTCAGATCGCTGATCTCTGCTTTCAGGGCGCGCAGCTCTTCCACAGAAATAATCATGGGGAACATGATGCGCAGCTTACCAAAGGCGGAGGCGCGCAGTATGGCGCGTAACTGGGTGTGCATGATGTCTTTGCGATCGAAGAAGATACGCACGGCACGCCAGCCCAGGAAGGGGTTCATCTCCTTGGGGAACTTCATGTAAGGAAGTTCCTTGTCGCCACCAATGTCCATGGTGCGGACTATGATTGGCTGATCCGGCATGGATTCGGCCACTTCCTTATAGGCTTGGTATTGCTCCTCTTCGGTGGGCAGGGCGTCGCGATCCATGAACAGGAATTCGGTACGATACAGACCCACGCCTTCGGCACCATTGCGATGGGCTCCATCCATGTCTTTGATTGTGCCTATGTTGGCGCACACTTCGACACGATGGCCATCGGTAGTGGTGGCGGGCAGTTCCTTGAGCTTGGCCAGTTCGGCCTTTTCAGCCAGGAACTTGGCCTGTGAATCTTTTAGCTGTTGTACTAGCTCAGCACTGGGATTGATCAACACCTGATTATGCAGCGCGTCCAACACCAGGAAATCCCCTGAGTTGACCTGTTTGGTGATGTCGTTAGTGCCGACTATGGCCGGCAGCTCCAGAGAGCGAGCCATGATGGAGGTGTGGGAGGTTCGGCCGCCGATGTCGGTGACGAAGCCTCGGACAAAGTTCAGATTGATCTGGGCCGTCTCTGATGGTGTCAGGTCATGAGCCACCAGGATGACTTCTTCATCTATGGTGCTCAGGTTGACAATTTCCATGCCTAGGGCGTTTTTCACCAGACGAGTACCGATATCGCGGAAGTCGGTAGCGCGCTCACGCAAGTAGGGATCGTCCAGCTCGGCCATCATGGAAGCATATTGTTCTATGGCATGGTGGATGGCTTTTTCTGCGCTGAAACGCTCTTCGCGGATCAGGGTAACAATGTCGCCTTCGAGCTCTTCATCTTCCAACAGCATGATATGCCCTTCGAAGATCGCCTCTTTTTCTTCACCAAAGGTGCGACCCGCCATCACCTTGATGGCTTCGAGTTGCACTGAGGATTTAGCGCGCGCGTCAAAGAAGCGAGCCACTTCGTTCTCGATGTTGGCTGGTGAAACTGATTCGTTGTTGATGACGATTTCGTCTTCTTTCAGCAGCAGAGCCTTAGCAAAAGCAATGCCCGGAGACGCCAAGATACCTGAGATCATAGCCGTACCTGTAATAAGAGAGTGGATACCAGATCGTTAAAGCGGTGTAAGCGTAATGGTCGCTGGAATTAAACCAGCTCGGCCATCAGGGCTACCAGCTTATCAACGGCCTTTTGTGCATCCGGGCCATCGGCCTGGATAGTCACAGTGGTTCCCTTGGTCAGGCCCAGGGTTTGCAATTTGAACAGACTCTTGGCACTGGCGCTCTTGCCACCGCTCACCACGTTAATGTCGCTTTGAAACTCTTTAGCTTCTTTGACGAATTGAGCAGCTGGACGAGTATGGAGACCATTTTCAGCGGTAATAACTACAGATTTCTCAAACATTTTTCACCCCAATGTTGTTGATTGTGGCTGTTGCTGGTGTTCAGCCGATAGCCTGTGTAGCGATAAAGTGGCGTCTGCAGTTCACGGTCTTGTAGTTGATACTTTATTAATTACCGAAACTGCATTGGCTCGGGATTATGCCTTGCTCTGGCCAGCGGCAAAAGGCCATACCCTTAAGGTGCAACAAAAAATATCTGTGCGTTACTTTTTGATACGTTGAGCTTGAAAACCCTTGCGCCAAGTCAAGGAACCTAAGATAAGCGTTTTTATGGCCAATAAATAGCCATGAATAGCGATCATATTTTATATAAAAAATTAAGTGGCGGAAAAAAGCTCCCTTTGAGTATAGCGTACAAAAAAAAACGCGCCGGTTATCCGGCGCGTTTTTATTAGAAATATAAGCAATATCAAGCTTGTAACTCTTGCTCGCCAAATTGCCCCTGAAACAGGACGCTGGAGAGATAACGCTCACCTGAACTGGGCAGTATGACCACTATCGTCTTACCTGCAAACTCGGGCAGGGCGGCAATGCGATTGGCGGCCACGACGGCGGCGCCTGAGCTGATCCCGGCCAGAATGCCCTCTTCTTGCATTAGACGGCGGGCCATCTCTACGGCCTCATCGCTGGTGACCTGTTCGACGCGATCCAGCAGGCTCAAATCCAGGTTGCCAGGAATGAAACCAGCACCAATGCCCTGGATCTTGTGGGGGCCTGGCTTAATCTCTTCTCCGGCCAGCTTCTGGCTGATGACGGGCGACTCCTTGGGTTCTACCGCCACGCTGGTGATAGCCTTACCCTTGATCTGTTTCAGGTAGCGAGAGATACCTGTGATGGTGCCACCGGTACCGACCCCGGCGACAACGACATCGACTTCGCCATCGGTCGCATCCCAAATTTCTGGGCCTGTGGTCTGGACGTGAATTTCCGGGTTAGCCGGGTTTTCAAATTGTTGCAGCAGCAGATATTTTTCAGGATCCGAGTCGCGGATCTCTTCGGCCTTGGCGACGGCACCCTTCATGCCCAGCGGGCCTTCGGTGAGTACCAGGTTGGCGCCCAGTGCCTTGAGCAACTTGCGGCGCTCGAGACTCATGGTGGCAGGCATGGTCAGGGTGATGGCATAGCCGCGAGAGGCTGCGACAAATGCCAGCGCGATACCTGTGTTGCCACTGGTGGGTTCGATGATCTCCTTGCCTGGGCCGAGCAAGCCCTTTTTCTCGGCATCCCAAATCATGTTGGCACCGATGCGGCATTTAACGCTGAAGCTGGGGTTGCGACTTTCCACTTTGGCCAGGACTCGGCCAGTACTGACGCGGTTAAGTTTAACCAGCGGAGTATTACCTATCGTAAGAGAGTTATCTTCGTATACCTTGCCCATGGCGGGTTTCCTATTATGTAGTGTCAGCAGTTAGGATTTAGCTTAATCATAAAAATATCTATGGGAAGTGATGTTTAGTTATAACTATATGTTCTGGATAACTATACGCCATGCCCGCCCGTAGGGTATGGCAATATGGTGGCGATCACATCAGGCTGAGGAAATGCGTATGTACCAGGTGGTGTTAACGGGAAGTGGCTTTCATGTTCCGCCTTATGAAGTAACCAATCAGCAGTTGGCCGACGTCTACAACCGCTATGTTTCCCAGTTTAATCAGGAGAATGGTTCCGCGATCGAGGCCGGGCAGATTGCGCCCCTCAAGGAGAGCAGCCCTGACTTCATCGAGGCGCTATCGGGTATTCATAGCCGTTACTTCCTGACTCGTGACGGCATTCTGGATCCCGATATCATGCAGCCCTTGCTGCCTGCAACCGGGTTGGAGCGTCCCTCGTTCCAGTTGCAGTTGGCGGTGCCTGCCATTCAGCAGGCGCTAGATGAGGCGGGGGTGCGGCCTGAGCAGATTGATGCGCTCTATCTTGCCTCCAGCCTGTGCGAACGGACCTTTCCCTCGGTAGCCATCGAGCTGCAGGCCTTCCTCGGGGCCCAGGGAATGGCGAGTGCCATCCATATGGCCGCCAGCAGCGCCCTTTATGCCTTGCAACAGGCCCATCTGCTGCTGCAGACCGGGGCGGCACAACGCGCCTTGATCGTGGTGCCCGAGATCAACTCTGCCCAACTCGATTTTCGGGATCGCTTCTCTCACTTTCTGTTTGGGGATGGTTGCGCTGTCTTGTTGCTGGAACGCGAGGACGTGGCCGTCGGTAAAGCCGGATTTGTGGTGCACTCCTGTCAGGTGGCGAGTCACTACAGCACCCAGATCCACAATTTGAATGGCGATCTATTGCGCACCCATCCAGAGAGTCGTTATCTGCTGGAGCGGCTCTATCGTCAGTCGGGGCCTAGCGTAGGAGAAACCTTGTTGCCGCTGGTGTGCGCGCACATTCAGCAGCATCTGGATAGTGCCGGCCTAGCCGTTGGGAATATCACCCAGTTCTGGCTGCATCAGGCTAACCAGCACTTTCAGTCGGCCATCGCCGCTAGCCTAGGATTAGCGCCGGAGCGATTGCCCAGCCTGCTGCAGCAGTATGGCAATTTGGCAGCAGCCGGAGCACCTGCTTGCTTTCACCACTTTAAACATATACTGGCGTCAGGTGAACATGGCATCATGGCTGCGTATGGTGCAGGTTATGCGATGGGGAGCGTTCTGTTAACTCGTCGAGATGGGTATGATAGCGCCTTTAGCAAAGAGTGATTCAAGGCTGACTCGTCTCTTAGGCTGCTCATAGGCCGCTGCAAGGATGGCGAGGCGGGAGCAATAATAATGGGGCAAGCGGTGTTTCCAGCAGGAGGCGGGATGTTCGGCAAAGTAGTCAAGGTTACCATGCTCTCATTACTGGGAGTCAGTCTGTCGGGTACGGCCATAGCCGTTGGGGAATCATTGGCTCAGACCTCGTCTGCTGCCAGCATGGTGACGGTGCAATCTTTGCCTCTACCCAGTGAGGCGATTCGCATCGAATTAGCTCAGCAACTGCTGGAGCTGGCCTTAGCGGATGTTCATCCCGCCATCAATCAACTCTGGCTCGCCTTGAGCAAGAGCCGCGATCCTCATGAGCAGAGCCTGCTGTTTGCCGAAACGTTTATCTTGCTCAAGCAATTCCGCACCCAGTGGCACCAGTTAAGCCTGGATGATCGGGAACGGATCCAGCTTAAAAGCATCAAGTTTTCCTCCTCACCTCAACTGCTGCAGGAGTATGCCCAAGCACTGCAAGGGGGCACCCTGGCTCAGGATGTGGCGCAACTACAACCTGCCATGGGGGATTATCAGGCTCTGCGTCATCAACTCTCCCTACTGCTGGATATGGCCAGAGAGGGGGAGTGGGGTGAGCTAGGCACTTTCGTCCAGCATCCAGGTGAGAGTCATCCGCAGCTACCCCAGGTTAAACAACTGCTGATGCGGTTGAAGCTATCAACTGAACCGCTATTGGCCGATGAATTGTATGACCCGTTGACTGTGGCGGCGGTGGAGCAGTTTCAGCGGCTCCATGGTTTGAACCCTGATGGGGTGATAGGGCCTAGAACCCTGGCTTGGATGCGCATTACGCCTGCCCAGAAAGCCGTCATTCTTGCCCGAAGCTTGTTGCGTGGGGATGTGAACGACCGCCTGGATCAGCGTCGTCTGGTGGTCGTCAATATTCCGGAATATCAACTCAGGGTGTTGGAAGGACAGCAGCAGATCTTCTCCAGCCGCGTGATAGTCGGCAAATTGAAACGGCAGACGCCAATCCTGGCCAGCGAGATTGCCAGCATAGTGCTCAATCCAGCCTGGCATGTGCCAACCTCTATCTTGACGCAGGATATAGTGCCCAAGCTGGCGCGGGATCCGCAATATTTGGCTAAGGAGCGGTTTGATATCTATGACTACTCTGGGGCTAAGATTGATCCTAGTACGATCGCGTGGCAGCAGGCGCTGGATGCCGGTTTTCCCTACAAGCTGAAGCAACAACCGGGGGATCATAATGCCCTGGGGCGCTATAAATTCTACCTGCCCAATGATGAATCCATCTATCTGCACTCCACGGCTAATCCGCGTCTGTTCAAACTAGATCAGCGCGCCATGAGCTCAGGTTGTGTGCGGGTGGAGATGGCGGCTGATTTTGCCAACCTGTTACTGCAAGGCTCCAGTTGGACTGCGGAGAAGGTGAATAAGACCTTGGCTGCGGCAGAGACCAAATGGGTGCGCCTCACGGCTCCGGTCCCGGTCTTTACCGTCTACTGGCGTAGCTGGTTGGATGATAAGGGTCAGTTACAATTCCGGGATGATATTTACGGTTTTGATGCCAAGTCTCAATCGAGCAATAGTGCCGTACTAAACAGCGTGTTACAGGTCAGAAAGTCCTAAGTCTTATCGGAAAGTTCCGTAAAACGCTCCTTCGGGAGCGTTTTTTGTTAGATAGCTGACTGAGGTCAAATATTCGTCAATTCGGTGTTCATTTTGGTATTCATTGAAATCCTTATATTGAACCCTTGTTTGACACAGGGTGTTGTCAGTCGTTATCTTCTACTGGTTTTAGTGAGCCTCGCCTTGCCATTCATTTGGCGTGGTGGTTTCGGATGGCAACCAAGCTAGGAGATCATGATGCTGGATGTGGAGATCAGCCGTCGGCGTTTACTCTTGGGCGGCGCCTGTCTGATGGCGACAAGTTTACTGCCTGATGTGGCCTTGGCCAGCCCGACTGCGCCGGCCCGTTTGCTGCGTTTTTATAATCCCAACACAGGCGAGCGCGCCAGTGCCTGCTACTGGGAAAAGGGTCGTTACGTGCGGGATGGCCTGTTGGAGTTTAGTTGGTTGTTTCGAGACTATCGGGCCGATGATGCCCAGATCCTGATCGATGCCAAGTTATTTGATCAGTTGTTTGAGTTGCAGCGAAAACTGGGTAGCCAAAAAGAGATCCATGTGGTGTGCGGTTATCGCTCCGAGCAGACCAATGCCATGTTGCGGAAGAAGAATCGGGCTGTGGCCAAGCAGAGTCTGCACATGTCTGGGCAGGCCGTCGATATTCGCATTCAGGGTGTCGAGGTTAGTCGTATCCGTAAGGCAGCTTTGGCTCTCAATGCCGGTGGCGTTGGTTACTATCCTCGTGCCAACTTCGTGCATATGGATACGGGTCCTAAGCGTCACTGGTAGCCCAGTGGCAGCCAGAGCCCCGCTGGGGGCTTTTTAGGTTGCTAAGCGTCACTCTCCGGCCATAAAAAATGCCTCCCATTGGGAGGCATTTTGCATTCAGAGCGTCAGCGGGAGGGCTTACAGGCTCTGAGTGAAAGTCCGGGTGATTACGTCGCGCTGTTGCTCTGGGGTCAGGGCATTGAAACGTACCGCATAGCCAGAAACACGAATGGTCAGCTGTGGGTATTTCTCAGGGTTTGCCACGGCATCTTCCAGAGTCTCACGGCGCAGCACGTTGACGTTCAGGTGTTGACCACCTTCAACGATCGGCTCCAGCTTGACCGGGATTTCGCGATATTCAATTTGACCCAGAGTGGCCATGGCCACGGTTTGGTCTTCTATATACTCGCCTTTGGCACACAGGCAACGCGCTTCCTGCTTGTCATCGTCCAGCAACCAGAAAGAGTTGAGCAGTCCGTCATTTGCTGCCTTGGTGATTTGGATACCCTTAACCATGCTTGATCTCCTATTGGATGATGCGGGGAGCGCGGTCCGACAGTCGCCATCCCCAATTCAACAAGCTACGACGCTTTGCTTCGCAGCTGCACTTAATCATGTATCGTGATTACAACATTAGTAAATTTACCAACTTCGATCAAGCGGAAAATCCCTACAAGGGGTGGGTGATGGGGTTATTTTATTGATATAAATCAACAAATGCGCATTTTTGTAAAATTGAAGGTTATCCTGTTACTGGATATTTATCACTTCGTTGTAAATTTACTACAAAAATACAAGCCTGTGCGGCTGTGCTTGCCCTGGCGCGGTGAGCTGTTTATGCTCTTTTCTTTGATTTCCTTGGTGAATTTTAAAAATGGCTACCTGGACTGACGTCATAGGCGAAGAGAAAGAGCAAGAGTATTTCAAACAGACCCTGGCCTATGTGCGTCAGGCTCGGGAAGCGGGCAAGGTTATCTACCCGCCGGCGGCCGATGTATTCAATGCCTTCAAGTACACCGAGTTTGACCAGGTCAAGGTGGTGATCCTGGGGCAAGACCCCTACCATGGCCCGAGCCAGGCCCATGGCCTCTGCTTCTCCGTGCTACCCGGGGTCAAGGTGCCGCCGTCGCTGGTCAACATCTACAAGGAGTTGGCGCGGGATATCCCCGGCTTTGTCATTCCCCCTCATGGCTATCTGGTCTCTTGGGCGGAGCAGGGGGTGCTGCTGCTCAATACCGTGCTGACGGTGGAGGCGGGTCAGGCTCACTCTCACGCCAATCTGGGTTGGGAGCGTTTCACCGATCAGGTGATAGCTCGCCTTAACTGCGAGCGGCAAGGGGTGGTGTTCTTGCTCTGGGGCAGTCACGCCCAGAAGAAGGGGGCCATCATAGACAGAGAGCGTCACCATGTGCTGACGGCCCCCCATCCCAGCCCACTCTCCGCTCATCGGGGTTTTTTAGGCTGTGGTCATTTTTCCCAGACCAACCAGTTATTGAGTCAGCAAGGCAGCACGCCGGTGAACTGGCAACTACCTGCCGGGTGTCCCTTGCCGTGAGCCAGCTCGCTAAAACTGGCCATTTTTACACCCGTTGCGCGATCAGGGCGTAGCATGGCTATACTTAGGGTTCATTCTCGATCCTGTTTTCGGAAGGTTAGGTCATGCTGGATGCACTTCATCAGGAACATCTGAATATCGCTAAGCTGCTGGATGTATTACGGCAGAAGCTGTTTGCCATTCGCGGTGAGCAGCCGGTGCAATACCGGCTGCTGAATGATGTGCTCTGTTATCTGAGTGAGGTGTCGGATCAACAACACCACCCTCAGGAAGACCTCATCTATGACTACTATCTCAAGTATCGTTGTCAGGATGAACAGCTCTCCCGGCGCCTACAGCAGGAACATGAACGGGTGGTGGCATCCGGCAAGGAGTTGCGCGAGATGGTGGAGATGATCCTCATGGATGCCGTGATCCCGCTGGATACCCTGGTGGCCAAGCTGGAGGCCTTTATTGTGCTGCAGCAGCAACACATGGATTTCGAAGAGGGTGAACTCTTTCCTGAGCTGCGCAAGAGCCTGACCGAAGATGATTGGCGTAACCTGGAGCAGCAGTGGCAATTCAAGATCGCCGATGATCCGCTGTTCGGGCGGCAGGTGGCTGAGCGCTATCGGGATCTCTTCAGCCGGTTGCGTCTGGCGCGCAGTTGAGCGTAAGCAAGGTGGAAACAAAAAGCGGGCTCAAGCCCGCTTTTGCCGTTATGGGGAGAGCGTTGTAATTAGAAATCTAATTCGGCGACATCATCATAGGCGACGTCGATCGATGCCAACTCCTTCTGCAGGCGATACTTCTCTTTCAGGGCCTCTATTTCGCGCCATTTGCGTTTCTTGGCGGCGCTTCGAGAGTTACGTGTTTCCGCGTCTACCACGATCAGATCATCGACTTCCAGATTGAACCTTTCCATGGTTCCTCCTTAAATACAGCAACGTCTTCGTCATTGGGTATATCACAGTGATCTGCAAAATAAAATCTTGAGATGACGCAGAAATGACAGTTTGATAACGAAAGTGTGAATCGCGTATGAGTCGCTCATTGGGTTGCCCAATCCTGGGGCTTAATTGCCCTGAAATCAGGCACTTCAAGGCTATTAACTCAGTCGGTTGACCCACCCGGTTCTAGGTCATTGTGCGGCTTGATTTAGCCGGGGCAACAAGAGGTTTTCCAGTTTTACCTGGTCGATGGCGAAGTTACGGATCCCCTCGGCCAGCTTGTCGCAGGCCATGGCATCTTCATTATGCTGCCAGCGAAATTGTGCCTCGCTCATGGGGTGGGGGCGGGGTTCACTACCGCTGCTGGCGACGAGTTTTGGTACTACCGGGCCTTGCAGCAAGGAGAGCTCTTCCAGCAGGGCCGGGCTTATGGTTAGTCGATCACAGCCTGCCAGCTCAATGATTTCCCCCACAGAGCGGAAGCTGGCCCCCATCACTATGGTGGGGTAGCCGTGACTCTTGTAATAGTGATAGATGCGTTTGACCGAGAGCACACCGGGATCCTCACTGGCCGGGTACTCCTGCTGGGTGCGGCTCTTGTACCAGTCGAGGATGCGCCCGACGAAGGGGGAGATGAGATAGACGCCGGCCTCGGCGCAGGCGCGGGCCTGGGCGAAGCTAAAGAGCAGGGTCAGGTTGCACTGGATCCCTTCACGCTCCAGCAGCTCGGCCGCCTGGATCCCCTCCCAGGTGGCGGCCAGTTTGATGAGGACACGCTCCTTGCCTATGCCTGCCTGGTTGTAGAGTGAGATAAGCCGGCGGGCGCGGGCTATGCTCGCCTGGGTGTCGAAGGAGAGCCGGGCATCCACCTCGGTAGAGACGCGACCCGGTACCAGCTGCAATATCTCGCAGCCAATGCTCACCGCCAGCTTGTCGGCGGCATCCAGCAGTTGTTGGGCCTGTTCGCGGCTCTGCGCTTGAGCCCAGGTTATCGCCTCGCGCACCAGGGGGGCATAGCGAGGCAGTTCGGCGGCCTTGAGCAGCAAGGAGGGGTTGGTGGTGGCATCCTGGGGGTGATAATGGCGCATGGCCTCGATATCACCGGTATCGGCCACCACTGTGGTCAGGCGCTTGAGTTGTTCGAGTTGATTAGTCATAAGCGGGCAGATCTCAATAAGGCGTAGTCGGAGAAAGGCAGTGGCACCCTAGGGCTCAGCCGCTGCCTCTATGCAGTAAACGAGGGATGCTGCAGCAGCGCAAGCTAAATGCTAACAAATTGTGAAAACCAGGCCTGGCTGTCGTGGTCCAGGGTGGCATGAGCGCAAGTTGGGGACGAAAAAAAAGCCGCAGTAAGCGGCTTTCTGACTGGGGGCTAGGCTCAGGCCTCTTGCTTGGCAAAGTAGTGGCGCAGACGCCAGCCCAGGTAGCCAAAACCGGCGGCCCAGAGGGCGAACCAGAACCAGCGGAAGAGGCTGAAGGTCGAGGCATCCGGCTCCACCACATCGATCTTGGTGACATTGGGGAACCAGGAGAGCATGTTGATGCGCCAGCCATAGGAGGTGAGGCGGGCTGTCTTCTTCTCGTACTCCAGGGTCTTGGCCTTGGCCTGAACATCGGCGGCATCAAACTTGAAGTAGAAGGGCCAGCTCCAGCGGGTATCTTCGTTGCGGAAGACCCGGACCTGGTCGTTCTGCAGTGAGGTGTAGATGTAGTAGACATCCATGGTTGGACCATCGGCGGGGTTTTCCTTGCCGATAGGGCCATCCTTGTCCACCCGTTTTACCTCGACACCTGTGATGGTGGTGATGCTCTTCTCCGGCAGATAGAAGTCGAGCCAGAGTGCCGAGAGCACGGCCGCCAGGCCCAGGGCGGAGAAGGCGATTTTTTTCATGGTTAAACTCATGGTCACTCCTGAAAAGTGGGTGCTGATTGGTACACCTTCATCACATACTAGCCTGCCTTGGCGGCGGCGTCAGCTGTGGCGGGTCGATCTGTGTCGATGTCGGAGGTTGCTAGTTACTGGCCGTATTGGGCTTCCATCCAGGATTCCAGGATCAGCAGGGCCGAGATACCATCCACCATCCCCTTCTCCAGCGCCCGGTAGCCGCCGCGCTCGAACAAGCGCGCCCGGGCATCCGTAGTGGTGAGCCGCTCATCCTGCAGCTCCATGGCGACGCCAAAGCGACCATGAATGCGGTTGGCAAACTTGCGGGCCCGCAGCGTCAGGGGCTGCTCTGTGCCATCCATGTTCAGCGGCAGGCCGACTATCACCAGATCCGGTTGCCACTCCTTGAGCAACTTCTCTATCTCATCCCAATTGGGCACCCCATCGTTGGCTTTCAGGGCGCGCAGGGGTTGGGCTGAGCCTGTGATCTCCTGGCCTATGGCCACGCCGATACTGCGGGTGCCGAAGTCGAACCCCAACAGGGTACGTTGTCCACTCTCTTTCATGATTAGCCCTCAAGCTTGGTTGGTCAGGCGTGTCCGGCCTGGGGGGCGACGCGCCAGATATCCAGCCCCATGGCCTGAGTGGCGGCCAGCCATCGCTCGCTCCAGGGGACGTTGAAGATGAGCTCGGGGGTGGCGGGCAGGGTGAGCCAGCTGTTATCCAGCAGCTCCTGCTCCAACTGCCCGGCGTCCCAACCGGCATAGCCCAGGGTGATGATAAATCGCTCCGGAGCCTGCTCGGTACCCAGGGTGTGCAACACATCCAGGGAGGTGGTGATCATCAGCTCATCGGTCAATTGCAGCGAGCTGTGAAGGCCGGGTTTGGGGGAGTGCAGCACAAAGCCGCGGTCTGTGTTCACCGGGCCACCGGCCAGTACGGGCAGCTCTCTAAGCTCGGGGCTGACATCAGTCAGCTCCATCTTGGTCAGCAACTCGTAGAGATCCATGTCCAGCGGCACTGTCAGGGTGAGGCCCATGGCTCCCTTGGCATTGTGCTCGCACAGGTAGATGACAGAGCGGGAGAAAAAGCCATCTTCCATGGTGGGCATGGCGATCAAAAAGTGGTTTTGCAGGTATGACATCCGATTGTGGTACTCCAATGGCCGGCCCCGGCATCTCGGCAACAGGGCAGGCGATGGCTGAAGATCAGGGAGTGAGGCGACGCTCGATGGCATCCATCAGCATACCGGTAATGTTCACCGGAAAGGCGGCCTCTATCTCCCGAATACAGGTGGGGCTGGTGACGTTAATCTCGGTCAACCGGTCGCCTATGATATCCAGGCCGACGAAGATGAGCCCCTTCTGTTTGAGCGTCGGGCCGACGGCGCGGGCTATGGCCCAGTCGCTGTCGGTCAGGGGGCGAGGCTCGCCCCGGCCACCGGCTGCCAGGTTGCCCCGGGTTTCACCCTGGGCTGGAATGCGCGCCAGGCAGTAGGGAACCGGCTCGCCGTCTATGACCAGCACCCGCTTGTCCCCCTCCTTGATGGCGGGCAGATAGGTCTGGGCCATGCAGTAGCGGTGACCGTGTTCGGTCAGCGTCTCTATGATGACGCCCACATTGGGATCATCGCTCTTCAAGCGGAAGATGGACGCGCCGCCCATGCCATCCAGCGGCTTCAAGATCACATCCTGATGCTCGGCATGGAAGGCACGCAGCTTGGCGGCAGAGCGGGTCACCAGTGTGGTCGGCGTGTGCTCGGCAAACCAGGCGGTGAAGAGTTTCTCGTTGGCGTCGCGCAGGCTCTGGGGCTTGTTGACGATCAGCACCCCCTGCTCTTCGGCCCGCTCCAGCATATAGGTGGCGTAGATAAATTCGGTGTCGAAGGGGGGATCCTTGCGCATCAGGATCACATCCAGCTCGGCCAGGGGCTGATCCTGCACCTCGCCCAGTTCAAACCAGGAACCGGCATCATCCCAGACGCTCAAGGGGCGCATGGTGGCGAAGGCTTCGCCCTGCAGCAGGTAGAGATCCTGCATCTCCATGTAATAGAGCTCGTAGCCCCGGCGCTGGGCCTCCAGCAGCATGGCAAAGCTGGAGTCCTTCTTGATCTTGATGGTGTTGATAGGATCCATAACGATGCCGAGTTTGATGGCCATCTGATGTTCTCTCCTTATGCCAGGTCGCCGAAGCGACATTGCAGGGCGGTAATGGCGGTCATGGCCGCCGTCTCGGTACGCAGTACTCTTGGTCCCAGCAGCATATCAGCAAAGCCATGGTCGCGGGCAAGGGCTATCTCCTCATCGGAGAGCCCTCCTTCCGGGCCTATCAGCAGGCGGATGCCCTGAGTGGGCTCGGGCAGGGTATTGATGCTGTAGGGCGCCCGGGGGTGCAGGTTGAGTTTGAGCTCGGCCGTCTCTTCGGCGAGCCAGGCCGAGAGCTCCATGGCCGGGCGGACCAGCGGTACCTGGTTGCGGCCGCACTGCTCGCAGGCGCTGATGACAATCTTCTGCCACTGCTCCAGCTTCTTCTCCAGCCGCTCGCCATTAAGCTTGACGCCACAGCGATCGGAGAAGAGGGGCGTAATGACATTCACCCCCAGCTCCACCGACTTCTGGATGGTGAACTCCATCTTGTCGCCCCGGCTGATCACCTGGCCCAGATGCAGTGGCAGCGGTGACTCGACCTCATGTCGCTCCTGCTCACCCAGGGTGACCAGCACCTGCTTCTTGCCCACTTCGCTCAGGGTGGCCGGGTAGTGGCCGCCTCGGCCATCGAACAGTACCAGGGCTTGACCGGGCTGCATGCGCAACACCCGACCCACATGGTTGGCGCCATCTTCACTCAAGGCCAGAGTCTGGCCACTGCCCAGGGGGGTGGGCTCATAAATACGGGGGATACGCATCAGTGACACTGCTCCTCTACGAAGGGGTTGTGGTTGCCCTGGACCTTGGCAATGAGTTCATCCCGGCGGCACTCCCACGCCGAGACCGGGTACTGTTTATGCCAGGCGGCAAAGAGTTTCTGCTGGGCCGGGGCCAGGCGCAACTGATAGTGCTCAGCCATATAGAGATAGGTGCGGGCTATGGCGCCCCGGCTGCGGGTCGGGGGTTGGGCGCGGTTACCAGCAAAATCGATCACCATCTCACAGCGCCCATACTGGGTTGGCTGGCCATTCCACTCCGAGAAGCGGAAGTTGGCGCGATCCCCATTCACCTCACCGATGGCGGGTACCAGGTTATGCATGTCCCCCTCCATCTGGGCAAAGATTGGGTCGGTTTTCACGCAATTCTTGCGGCCGCCCTGTTGCCAGCACTGACGCTGCTGGCCCAACTCCCAGGCCGACACTATGTGCTCCCACTCGATACGGCTGGCGCGTTCGGGCTGCTTGCGCACTTCATAGCCGCAACTGGCCAGATCCGGCACCATCTTCTTGCCCTGATAACGGATATCACAGCCGCAATAGAAGCTCTGTTGCTCGGGATTAGCGCGATAGATCTGCTGCAGTTCCTTCTTGGCTTGCACGAAGGTCAGCGCCTGGGCTGAGCCAGTGAGGACCAGCAGAAACGAGAGGGGGAAAACTAACGTGAACAGAGAGTGCTTAAGCCGCATGACAACCTACATATGGGACGACAACTGAACTGTCACAGTCGACAGGGGGCTTAGAATATCATCCAGGTGACAGAAGAAAAGGGTTGTGCGGTTGACGACCGGGCCCTAATCGCTAGACTCGCTCTGGTATTGGTAATATGAAGCCTCTGCAAGGCAAGGAGCAGCAATGACGTACAGTGCCGTGATCGGTCTGGGTGTGGCCGGAAATTTTGCCGGCCATCTGGAGCAAGCCGGGGAGGCCCGTGATTTTGTCGCCGTCAAGGTCAAGGAGGCCATAGCCCCCAAGGCCATTTTCCCCTTCTATCTGCCCAAGAGCCGTACTTTTCTCGGCACCTATCCCTTGAGCCATAGCCAGATCCGCTTTCCTCAGGGAGGCGATAACCTGCAGATCGAGCCCGAGGTGGGCTTGCTGTGCGACATCGACTACCGTGACGGCCAGGTGGTTGCCCTGACTCCCAAGGCATTTGGCGCCTACAACGACTGCTCCATTCGTAAAGAGGGCGCCCGCAAGATCAGCGAGAAGAAGAACTGGGGCCCGGCCAGCAAGGGAGTCGCCGAGCAACTGCTGCCGCTGGATCACCTGCAGCCGGGCGGGGTACTGGATGGCTATCGCATCGCCAGCTTCCTGCTGCGTGATGGCCAGGTACACCCCTATGGCCTCGACAGCCCTGTGGTGGAGTACAGCTACTTCCACCAGACCCTGCTCGACTGGATAGTGGAGAAGATGAATGAGCAGTTGGATGAGGGGCCGGCCGAGCATATCGCCAGCTTGCTGGCGGCAGCCGACTACCCGGCTCAGGCACTGATCAGCATAGGCGCCACCCGTTACACCCCCTTTGGAGAGAGTCACTTCCTGCAAGTGGGAGACCGCAGCCTGGTGCTGCTCTATCCGGCGGCGGGCTATACGCCAGCAGAGATCCTGGCCAGGGTCGAGGCGGGTGAATATCAGGGCGCGGGGATCTCGGCCCTGCTGCAACAGGTGGTGTGAGCGACTCTGCTTGGTTAACGCACAAGGGCCCCTGGGCCCTTGTTGCTTTTAGGGCCCTGTTGGCTTGCCCTTACTCTGGCTCCTCGGCATCATAATGGCTGGCTTACCCCTTAACCTTCTGCCCTGGCTCATGACCCTGTTATCAGATTTGAAACGTCGATTACTCGCTGCAACCGCGCTGGGGTCGCAAGCCGTGGTGGCGCCCGCCCCACGCCCGCGGCGCCGTCGGGAGCCTGAGCTGGACTCGGCCTTGCGCGCCGCCTGTGAGCAGGCGCTGGATGAGCGCCTGGCCCAGGCCACCCAGCGTCTCAAGCAGAGCTGGCCCCGGCCCACCCTGCGCTTTACCCAGAGGGGCAAGGCGGCGGGCACGGCCCACTTGCAAACATGGGAGATCCGCTTAAACCCGCAGCTGCTGGTGGATAATCGGCAGAGTTTTCTCCATGAGGTGATCCCCCATGAGCTGGCGCACCTGCTGGTTTTTGCCCTGCATGGCCGCTGTGCCCCGCACGGTCGGGAGTGGAAACGCATGATGCAGCAGGTGTTCGAGTTGCCGGGCAGGGTGACCCACCAGCTCGATATCAGCAAGGTAGAGGGCCCGCAGTTCAGTTACCGTTGTGCCTGTCGCGACCATAGCCTGAGTCTGCGCCGCCATAATGCACTGCAGCGTGGTAAGAGCCGCTACCTCTGCCGCCACTGTGGTGTGCCCCTGCAAGCCGTTTGCTAAATCGGTCTATTTTTTCATTGCAGTCTGCCGTGACGTGATTATTGCACCTGTCGCTCTCAAAGATCGGTTTTGTGGTGAATTGGCTGGCGGAATTAATAGCGAGGCGACTCACTGCCATATAATAAAGGCACCGGCCTGAGTCGGTGCCTTTGGCATGATTGGGTAATCGTCGAATTTATCTGAATGACGTTGCTAAGTATTCATTAAATAGTTATAGATCATTAGTTGTTGTGATTGTGTTTGGCCCGGGCGCACTCATCTTTATTGCCATTGGCCGCATTGCTGCAATGCATAACGTCATTGCGATGGTTGACATTAACTTTGGCGCGAACGCATTCATCTCTATTTTGGTTCTTCGCGTTGCTGCAATCAACCACATCATTTTCGGTGTTGATGTTTACTTTAGCGCGGACGCATTCATCTCTATTTTGGTTCTTTGCGTTGCTGCAATCAACAACATCGTTTTCGGTGTTGATGTTTACTTTAGCGCGGATACATTCATCCCTGTTTTGGTTCTGGGCATTGCTGCAGTCTATAACATTATTGGCCATGGCTAGGCCAGTCATACCAAAACTTAATAGAGAAGCCAGAACTAAGGATTTAATATTTGACATGGTAGACCCCGGATTAGAATTTATTTATCTATACCAATAGCGAGAGTGGTTACTCTCTCGGTGCGATGACAGGGCTATAGTTGCATAGGCTCTGTTTTATCTTCAATCGGGATTTAATGCTGTTTGATTCGTGTTGCTGTTTCGTTCAGCTAGCCTAAATGCAGATAAAAATTAAGTATATAAAGGCTAATGTCATCATCCAAACAGATATATATATTTTGCGTAAGCGCAAACAGACTCACTATTTCCAGGGCTGGATTGAACTTTTTGTTTAATGTGTATCTATTATCTATTTAATTCCCATGGTCGATGTTCTTGGGGCACTATCTTGGGCTGACGCCTCTCCTGCTATGCGAGAGCCTGCACGCTATTCCCATCCTCTATCCCGACCTGTAGCATGTTTTGGTGTGTTAAGTTGGGCTCGGTCGGCATAAGCCCAAGCAAGGGCAACTGGGTCACAATCAGAGAGGTCATGATGATAGAGCACGAAGAGATAGCAGGTGTACTGGCCGAGCTGGGTAACCATGCGCTCCCGGCCGTGAAGATCACTCCCCATAAGGCCAAACCGGCGGCACTCTGGAGCAGCAAGTTCGGCGGTCAGCCCTACTGGCCCCGGGGTATGACTTATCCGCATAGTCAGAGCGGGGCGCCGCTCTATCTGCTGGCCCAGTTAAACTTTGCCGAGCTACCGGCACTCAGCGGCTATCCGACCAAGGGGCTGCTGCAGTTCTTTATCGCCAATGACCCGAGTTATGGTCTCGAATTTGACCAGCCGCTGGATCGGCAGCTCGCCGCGCCGGATGGTTATCGCATCGTCTACCACGCCGATGTGAATACCGATGTGGCAGGCCTGGTGACCGATCTGCCCGCAGCGGCGGCGGAGTGCTTTCTGCCGCTGACCGAGGAGTATGCGCTGAGCTTTACCCTGGTGCAGGATCTGCCCGCGCCGAGCGATTATCGCTTCGAGGCCATCGCCCGCAACATAGCGGCAATCGACGAGAGCATGGTGGATGCGCTGTATGACAGGGAGCTAGGCACGGGTAGCAAGCTCGGCGGTTATGCCTATTTTACCCAGGAGGATCCGCGCCCCTATGAGAAATCGGCTGAGGAGTGGCTGCTCTTATTTCAGATGGACACGGCCGATGATGACGATGGCGTCGCTATCATGTGGGGCGACTGTGGGGTGGGTAATTTCTTTATCCAGCCCGATGCCTTGGCCAAACTGGACTTCTCCCGGGTCTGGTATAGCTGGGATTGCTGCTAGCCAGTGCGCTTACCGGCACGGCGCCAGCGCAGTTACTTAACCCAGCCTAGTTACTTAACAGAGGGGGGCTCTCTATGGATCGAAACCCGATAGGGCTAACTGGGTTGGCTATCAGCTTGCTGCTGCTCAGTGGCTGTGGCCAAGCCGTTGCGCCCGCACCCAAGATCGGCATGGCCAACCCGGCCAGCGTCTACTGTGCCCAGCAGGGCGGCAAGAGCGAGTGGGTCACCACAGCGGCCGGGCAAAGCAGCAATTGCCACCTGCCCGATGGGCGCGTGGTGGAGGAGTGGGCGCTCTATCGCGCCACTCATGCCGCTGATGCCACCGCATCCGCAGCTGATGCCACTGCATCTGCCGCTAACGCCCACTAACCCCACCGCACTCTTCTCCCTCTTCTTCCTCTTGGCCTGGTTCCCCCCGCAAGGGGCCACCCGGCCAAGCCCTCTGTGCTGCGAAATCCGCTTTTTACATAAAAATTAGGGATTAATGACCGCGCCTGATTGGGTCTGGTCATCGAGTGCGCTAGCATCAAAGCCACCATGGGCTCGCCCGTGACCGGATTTGACAGGCTGTGCCGGAGCCGAGTGCATAGTGGCGGTGATAGCCAAGGGCGGTAGCGTCGCATTTTTTCGCTGTGGCTTAGGCCCTGTCTCTTCTACACATAGTTGGCCGATGGGTGAGATAAATGCTGAGGAGTGCCTCGAACAGCGCCTCCCTCAGTCAAGGGGGAGGTTGGGAGGGGGGTTGGCTTTTGATGTTTCATAAGCCAAAAAGCAAACCCCACCCCAGCCCTCCCCTTGAAAAAAGGGGAGGGAGCCTCTGCTCCCCGGATCTCTCATTAATGGGGTGGGCGTTGTGTATAAGGATCAGCCCCCCTTCACACCGAGGCCCTATGGATAAGCCAACCCGTAACCGATATCTGCGCCGCGCCGCCATCGTCGTCGGTTTTGGCATCTACTTTATTGCCAATTCTATTTAAAAGTTATGGTGCTATTTTTGTAAGGGTGGGGGTTTGTATGAGGCTGCTCTGGCTTGTGGTGTTTAGCTTTATTTCATCATGTGGTGATCCACTTTGTGAAAACACCCTGATTTCTGATGCGTTGTCATCTGATGGGCGATATACCGCATCCGTGTTTGAAAGAAATTGTGGTGCAACTACTTCTAGTGTGTTTGTTGTTAGTTTGCGACGTGCTGAGGATGAATTTAACCCTTTGGGTGATGACTGGATATTTACAGTTCATGATAAAACACCAATTTATATTAAATGGCATGATGCTTCATTGCACGTTGACTATGTTCAGGTATTTGATAAACCTACGAAAGTAAACAAATGGAAAGACATCTCTATTAAGTATGTGTTGTATTCTCCTGAGCTGCCTGCACAACGCTGAAATATATAAACAATCCATAGGTTTATTAGCGTGGCGTAATCGTACGCATTGTTTTTATTTGTAATGGAGTAATTTAGCTGTGTTAAATGAAATATATAAATATACCGCATTCGGAGTCAAATTTTGCAGTAATAAAAAACTGTCATTAACGCCTGCGGATAAACTTAACGATCCATTTGAATTGTTTCCATCGATAGAGTTTATTAATCAATTTGAAAAAATAGGTGGTAGGAGTGTCACAATTGAACATACATCCTTCATGGCAAAAATTGGCCGAACGGCACTTCAAAGCCGATTAAAGGCATATGGTCTTGTGTGTTTTACTGAAACTCCTGATAATTTATTAATGTGGTCACATTATGCTAATCAACATCAAGGATTGGTAATAGGGTTTGATCCTACCCATCAATGGTTTCATGTGGGTAATGTTGAAGACGCTCATGTCGGTATATTATCTCGTGTGTTCTATCGAAAAAAACGACTTGAGGAATTAGATGAGTTAGGTAGTACTTTAAATGAGGTTTTTTTTCATAAATCAGATGAATGGATGTATGAAAAAGAACATCGAATGGTGTTTCGTCTAAATGATCACCAGAATGGTGATGTTACTAAAAAAGAGCCAAAAAACATGGTCGCTATGCCGAGTGATTCTATCAAATCTATTACTTTTGGTTGTCGGATGACTGTGGGCGATGTCGATAAGATAGTAAAATTATTATCAAAAGATCCAAGCTTGGGTCATGTGCAACTTTTTTATTCATGCTTGTCTAATGCCGGTTATGAAATTGAGCGCAAGGTATTTGAATGGATGGCTTTTTCTAGGAAAATAAAAGGGTTAAAGAAAGTGTATCGAAATCATTCTATTGATAGCTTTATGGACCGCTTGAATCTAACGATTCCTGATGACCGCTAATTATTCAAGACCGTAGGGCGTAATAGCGTAGCGTATTGCGCCGAACGCATAATAGATAAACCGATAACCAAGCATAAAATACTATGGATTATCGATGCATCTGGAAATCTGATGGCACCTATTTTTTACCGTTAATCTTTGCGACAAAATAATAATGCCTTGCTGGTCGAGTAAATTTAATTGCGGCGCTATGCCATGTTGATGGTTAAATTTGGCGCAATACGCTTGGCTATTGCGCCCTACGAACTGGATATTGTTATGTTGAAAATTAATGAGAGTAAAGGATATTCACAAGTTGAATATGAAAACAAAACATCAACTCATGGCTGCGTTTATTCCGATATGTCTGTTGGTGAATTTTTTTGTGCTTTGAATATGCCCTCTGGATTTGTTTTTTCGGAATGTTTTAAACGACGTTTGCATAAATTAAGTATTGATGGTGTTGTCAGGCCAAATGGTCTTTGTGCAGAGTTAAAGAGAGAGGTTTCAGGGGGGAAGACAAGACTTAAAAAGCGAGGATGTTTAAAATGCCTTAAGCCATTCAAAATAAAGCATGATCATATTGACGCATACGAAGAACAATTTATTCATAATTTCAATAACCACCTTAAAATACATAAAATCAAACTTAGCTCATGCGTGAGTAGTCTTGATTCCGTGATGCGTGAATTTATGGAAAAATATGGGCAGAGTCGAACTGGTCACTGGGTAATATATTTGGAGACTGATAATAAAAAGATTTTTCTAGATGTATGCAGGCATGGTGATGATGAATACCTGTGTAAAGATGGATTAAGTGCCTATAAAAATGAATTTCCAGATCTTTTTATATAGATTTATTCTGGTGTAAAACATCTTCGCAATATGAGCTACAACCTGCCAAGCAAATAGTTACTCAAAAAATTTTATTTCGTTAAACAAAGGAGGCTTTCGCCTCCTTTTTTATTGCTCTTAACACCACTTAGTCTTATTTCAACCCGGCGGCGTCGCGCAGCAGGGCGGCCTTGTCGGTCTTTTCCCAGGGGAACTCTTCGCGGCCAAAGTGGCCGTAGGCGGCGGTGGCCTGGTAGATGGGGCGCTTGAGATCCAGCATCTCGATCAGGCCATAGGGGCGCAGATCGAAGAACTGGCGCACCAGTTTGATGAGGTGGCTCTCGTCCAGCTTGCCAGTGCCGAAGGTTTCGACGCTGATGGAGGTGGGCTCGGCTACGCCGATGGCGTAGGAAACCTGGATTTCACAGCGTTCGGCCAGGCCGGCGGCGACGATATTCTTGGCCACATAGCGGGCGGCGTAGGCGGCGGAGCGGTCTACCTTGGAAGGGTCTTTACCGGAGAAGGCGCCGCCACCGTGACGGGCCATGCCGCCGTAGGTGTCCACTATGATCTTGCGACCGGTCAGACCGCAATCGCCCATGGGGCCGCCGATAACGAAACGGCCAGTGGGGTTGATAAAGTACTTGGTCTGGTGAGTCAGCCACTCCTTGGGCAGTACCGGCTTGATGATCTCTTCTTGCACCGCTTCCACCAGATCGTCATGGCTGATGTCTTCTCTGTGCTGGGTAGAGAGCACCACGGCATCGATACCCTGGATCTTGCCATTGCTGTCATAGGCGAAGGTGATCTGGCTCTTGGCATCCGGACGCAGCCAGGGCAGCACGCCACTCTTGCGCACTTCGGACTGGCGCTTGACCAGCAGGTGGGCATAGGTGATGGGGGCGGGCATCAGCACGTCGGTTTCGTTGCTGGCATAGCCGAACATCAACCCCTGGTCACCGGCACCCAGCTCTTTGGGGTCTTTACGGTCGACGCCGCGGTTGATATCCGGGGATTGCTTGCCAATGGCGCTGAGTACGGCGCAGGAGTTGGCATCGAAGCCCATGTCGGAGTGGACATAGCCGATGTCGCGCACGGTCTGGCGTACCAGCTCTTCGATATCGACCCAGGCGGAGGTGGTGATTTCGCCACCGACCAGCACCATACCTGTCTTGACGAAGCTCTCGCAGGCGACGCGGGCCATGGGATCCTGGGCCAGAATGGCATCCAGAACCGCATCGGAGATTTGATCGGCGATCTTGTCGGGATGTCCTTCAGAGACGGACTCGGAGGTGAACAGTCTGGCCATGGTTCTCTCTTCTTAATGCAATGGTGCTTGATGGGGCAACCGCAGCGAGGTGCGGCTATCAGCGGCAGTTGTCGGCCGCGAACGTACGGCAGTGGATGGATGTATCCACATCTGGACGTCTATTCTATTTTTGCCGCGCCGGCATTACCAGTAAAAATTTGGTACCCAGGTCAGGCTCAGGCCACGGAGCGCAGAAATACCCTTATAAAAGAAAGGGAGAGCGGTGGGGCCACAGCGGCTGATCGGCCTGGCGGCGGGCGGTGGCGGCCATTTTGCCGCTCGCTGTTGAGCGGTATGTTGAGGCTCGATGTTGAGCATAGTGCGGCTTGGGTGATAACGCCGGGCGCGCAGTGTAAAAAACAGCCGTTGAGATAGTATTTGCGCAGCCAAGGGGTGTTTGGGAGAATACGCCTCCCAAACGGGCACAGAGCAATAGAGCAATTTAGACCCAGGAGTTACAGATGCCATCTCGTAAAGAGTTAGCCAATGCCATTCGTGCGTTAAGTATGGATGCCGTGCAAAAAGCCAATTCCGGCCACCCAGGTGCCCCCATGGGGATGGCGGATATCGCCGAGGTGTTGTGGCGGGATTACCTCAAGCATAACCCGACCAACCCGAAGTGGGCGGATCGCGACCGTTTCATTCTCTCCAACGGTCATGGCTCCATGCTGCTCTACTCCCTGTTGCACCTCACAGGTTACGATCTCTCTATTGACGATCTGAAGAACTTCCGTCAGTTGCACAGCCGCACGCCGGGCCACCCCGAGTATGGTTATGCGCCGGGCGTAGAAACCACCACGGGCCCGCTGGGTCAGGGCATCACCAACGGTGTGGGCATGGCGCTGGCCGAGAAGATCCTGGCCGCCCAGTTCAACCGTCCTGGTCACGACGTGGTCGATCACCACACCTATGTCTTCATGGGTGATGGTTGCATGATGGAAGGGATCTCCCACGAAGCCTGCTCCCTGGCCGGTACCCTGAAGCTGGGTAAGCTGGTCGCCTTCTGGGATGACAATGGCATCTCCATCGACGGTCATGTGGAAGGGTGGTTCACCGATGACACCGCCGCCCGCTTTGAATCTTACGGCTGGCATGTGGTGCGCGGTGTTGATGGTCATGACGCCGAGGCGATCAAGGCCGCCATCGATGCGGCTCGTGCCGTGACCGACAAGCCGTCACTGCTCTGCTGCAAGACGGTGATCGGCTTTGGTTCACCGAACAAGTCCGGCTCTCACGATTGCCACGGCTCGCCGCTGGGCGCTGCCGAAATCGCCGCCACCCGCGAATTCCTGGGTTGGAACCATGGTCCGTTTGAAATCCCGGCTGATTATTACGAGCAGTGGGATGCCAAGACCGATGGTCAAGTGCTGGAGCGTGAGTGGAGCGAGCGTCTGGCCTCCTACCGCGCCGCCCACCCTGAGCTGGCCGCCGAGTTCGAGCGTCGCATGGCTGGCGAGCTGCCTGCCAACTGGGCGGCAGATTCAGCCAAGTTCATCACCGATCTGCAGGCCAACCCGGCCAAGATCGCCACCCGTAAGGCGAGCCAGAATGCGCTGGATGCTTTTGGTGCCCTGCTGCCGGAACTGCTGGGCGGCTCCGCCGATCTGGCGCCGAGCAACCTGACCATCCACAAGAGCTCCAAGTCCATCACGCCGACCGATGCCTCCGGCAACTATATGCACTACGGGGTGCGTGAGTTTGGTATGTCCGCCATCATGAACGGCGCGACCCTGCACGGTGGCCTCATTCCTTACGGCGCGACCTTCCTGATGTTTATGGAGTACGCCCGTAATGCGGTGCGGATGGCGGCCCTGATGAAACAGCGCTCCATCTTCGTCTATACCCACGACTCTATCGGTCTGGGTGAAGATGGCCCGACGCACCAGCCGGTGGAGCAGATCGCCTCCCTGCGTCTGACCCCCAACATGAGCACCTGGCGCCCCTGTGACCAGGTTGAGTCTGCCGTAGCCTGGAAGTACGCCATTGAGCGTAAAGATGGCCCGACTGCACTCATCTTCTCTCGCCAGAACCTGGCGCAGATGGAGCGGACTCCTGAGCAACTGGCCAATGTGGCCAAGGGCGGCTACGTGTTGAAAGACGCGGCGGGTACCCCGGATCTGCTGCTCATCGCCACCGGCTCCGAAGTGGAGCTGGCCATGGCCGCCGCCACCGAGCTGGAAGCCAAGGGTCGTAAGGTGCGTGTGGTCTCCATCCCTGCTACCGATCTGTTCGATGCCCAGAGCAGCGACTACAAGGAGTCTGTGCTGCCGTCAGCCGTGACTCGTCGTGTGGCCGTGGAAGCGGGTATCGCCGACTACTGGTACAAGTATGTGGGTCTGAACGGCAAGATTGTCGGTATGCATACCTTCGGGGAATCTGCGCCAGCGGAACTGCTGTTCAAGGAGTTTGGCTTCACCGTCGAGAACGTGGTAGCCCAGGCCGAATCCCTGTTCTAAGTTACATTCCTGATACAAAAATGGGAGCTTAGGCTCCCGTTTTTTTTGCATAAATTCCCCTCTGCCTATCGCCTTTGCCGCCCAAGCACAGTAAACTCTTTGCGCCTGGAGCCGCATTCACTTGCGTCTGTGACGTGAGTAGAAAATCGTTTATGCCAATGTGGTTGTCGATCACATTTCATCAAGGGCATGATTTTTCGCTCCTGGCCTGATATGCGTCAAGACGCAATGGCAGCTCCACCGGCTAGAATGCCGCGCTGTCGACGAGAGACGGCGTTGCTCTCCTCCCTCTTTTTACCGTGGTGTCACTCTAGTGTTGACACGGCGGTTGGCCAGCAAACCTTGGCGGGATGCCAGGTTGTGATAAAAGTGGCCACCCGGGCAAGCCAAGGCAACTCGGGAAAAACAGGCTCATTGTTTTGTCTGAAAATCCATAGAGGACTGAATATGTCTGTGATCAAAATGACCGACCTGGACCTGGCTGGTAAGCGCGTACTGATTCGTGCTGACCTGAACGTACCTGTTAAGGATGGTAAAGTTACCTCCGATGCGCGTATCGTAGCCACTCTGCCCACCATCAAGCTGGCCCTGGAAAAGGGTGCCAAGTTGATGATCACCTCCCACCTGGGTCGTCCGACCGAAGGCGAGTACAACGAAGAGTTCTCTCTGCTGCCGGTTGTCAACTATCTGAAAGACGCTCTGTCCTGCCCGGTTCGTCTGGCCAAGGATTACCTGGATGGCGTTGAAGTCGCTGCCGGTGAACTGGTTGTGCTGGAAAACTGCCGTTTCAACAAGGGCGAGAAGAAGAACACCGAAGAGCTGGCCAAGAAGTATGCCGCTCTGTGTGACGTCTTCGTAATGGACGCTTTCGGTACTGCTCACCGCGCCGAAGGTTCTACCCACGGTGTGGCTCAGTACGCGCCGATCGCCTGTGCCGGCCCGCTGCTGGCTGGTGAACTGGATGCCCTGGGCAAGGCCATGCTGAAGCCTGAGCGTCCTATGGTTGCCATCGTTGGTGGCTCCAAGGTTTCTACCAAGCTGACCGTTCTGGAATCTCTCTCCAAGATCGCTGACCAACTGGTTGTGGGTGGTGGTATCGCCAACACCTTCATCGCCGCTGCTGGCCACAATGTTGGTAAGTCTCTGTGCGAACACGACTTGCTCGACACTGCCAAGAAGCTGGCTGCCGAGACCAACATTCCGGTTACTACCGATGTGGTCGTTGGTAAGGAATTCTCCGAAACCACTCCGGCTACCGTTAAGTCTGTTGCCGATGTGTCTGATGACGACATGATTTTCGACATCGGCCCGGATTCTGCCAAGGCTCTGGCTGACATCATCATGAACGCCAAGACCATTCTGTGGAACGGCCCGGTTGGTGTGTTCGAATTCGACCAGTTCGCTGAAGGCACCAAGATCATCGCCGAAGCGATCGCTGCCTCTCCGGCCTTCTCTATCGCTGGCGGTGGTGACACCCTGGCTGCTATCGACAAGTTCGGTATCGCTGACAAGGTTTCCTACATCTCCACTGGCGGCGGCGCCTTCCTGGAGTTCGTAGAAGGCAAGGTTCTGCCAGCGGTTGCTATCCTGGAAGAACGCGCTAAGGGCTAAGCCCAATAAACGGGAGGCACTACCTCCCGTTTCTTCGTTCCTTATGTTCCACAGGGACGTAAAAACCTCTTTGAAACTTCTTCGGTGACCTGGTGACCGGCACCGAAAACTCGATAGGACCATAGAAATGTCTAAGATTTTCGATTTTGTTAAACCAGGCGTGATCACTGGCGACGACGTACAAAAAGTATTTGAAATTGCCAAGGCTAATCAGTTCGCTCTGCCAGCCGTAAACGTGGTGAGCTCTGACTCCATCAACGCCGTTCTGGAAGCTGCTGCCAACGCCAAGGCTCCGGTTGTCGTTCAGTTCTCTAACGGTGGTGCTGCTTTCATGGCCGGTAAGGGTCTGAAGCTGGAAGGTCAACAAGCCGCTATCCTGGGTGCCATCTCTGGTGCCAAGCACGTTCACGCTGTTGCCGAATACTACGGTGTTCCGGTGATCCTGCACACTGACCACGCGGCCAAGAAGCTGCTGCCGTGGATCGACGGTCTGCTGGATGCGGGTGAAAAGCATTTTGCTGAAACTGGCAAGCCGCTGTTCTCCTCCCACATGCTGGATCTGTCCGAAGAGTCTCTGGAAGAGAACATCGACATCTGCTGTGCTTACCTGACTCGCATGGCCAAGATGGGCATGACTCTGGAGCTCGAACTGGGCTGCACCGGCGGTGAAGAAGATGGCGTGGATAACAGCCACATGGACCAATCTGCTCTGTACACCCAGCCTGAAGATGTGGCTTACGCTTACGAGCGTCTGCTGAAGATCAGCCCGCGTTTCACCATCGCTGCCTCTTTCGGTAACGTACACGGCGTCTACAAGCCAGGTAACGTCAAGCTGACTCCGTCCATCCTCGACGCTTCCCAGAAGTTTGTTTCCGAGAAGTACGGTGTGCCTGCCAAGACTCTGAACTTTGTATTCCACGGTGGCTCAGGCTCTACCGCTCAGGAAATCAAGGATTCTGTCAGCTACGGCGTGGTGAAGATGAACATCGACACCGACACCCAGTGGGCAACTTGGGAAGGTCTGCTGAACTACTACAAGGCTAACGAAGGTTACCTGCAGGGTCAGCTGGGCAACCCAGAAGGTGCCGACAAGCCGAACAAGAAGTACTACGATCCGCGCGTATGGCTGCGTAAGGGCCAAGAGTCCATGATCGCCCGTCTGCAACTGGCTTTCAAAGAACTGAACGCCATCGACGTACTGTAATCTCAACATGGCTACCCTTAGGGGTAGTTTGAGATGCTAAAAAACACCGACAGCTTGCTGTCGGTGTTTTTTTATCTGTATTTCATGGGGCTAAACCGTCGATATTTGTGGATGTTAGTGAAATGTTACTTAAACAAAGGTGGCAACTGACTCTCAGCTGGCTTTTTGATATAGTGTTCTTGTTTGTTTGGCAGGTGCTAAACTATTGTTCTAGAAATGGATTTATTGCTTTTTTCTCAGCTTGCTGTCAGTCGTCGCCAGAGCCAAGATGGAGTTGTAGTCGTAATGGATGTCTCTCAGGACAAAACAGATCAATTGCTCGAGTGTCTGGTATTTCTGTCCAAATATTATGCTGTGCCTAATAGTCGAGAAGCCTTGACCGCCGGTTTGCCGCTGACTGATGGCATTTTGACGCCCTCCCTGTTTCCCCGGGCGGCTGAACGGGCTGGTTTCACGGCCAAGGCCCAGAGCATGGCGCTGCCGACTATATCGCCGCTACTCTTGCCCTGCATCCTGTTGCAAAAAGAGGGGGGGGCGTGTGTGCTGCTGGCGCTGGATGTGGCCAAGGATGAGGCTTGTGTCATGTTGCCCTTGCTGGGCAGTGAGCAACAGACCATTTCGGTAGCGCAACTGACGGAGCTGTACACTGGCACCACGCTGCTACTCAAGAAACAGTTTCGCTATGATGCCCGCTCGCCCAAGGTATTGGAAACCCGCGCTGGCCATTGGTTCTGGAGCACCTTGCTGGAGTCGACTCCCATCTATCGTGATGTGTTGGTAGCCTCGATCCTGATCAATCTATTCGCTGTGGTCAGCCCCCTGTTCACCATGAATGTCTACGACAAGATAGTGCCTAATCTGGCATTTGATTCTCTCTGGGTGCTGGCGATCGGTGTCTCTATTGTCTGTGTTTTTGATTTTGCCATGCGACAGCTTCGCAGTTATTTTATTGATATTGCTGGAAAAAAATCTGACGTCCTGCTCTCTGCCAAAATCTTCTCCAAAGTGATGGGTATTCGCATGGAGGCCAGGCCCGCGTCCACCGGGGCGTTTGCCAAACAGCTGCAAGAGTTCGAGTCGATCCGCGAGTTTTTTACCTCGGCGACCGTCTCAGCCCTGATCGATCTGCCCTTTGCCTTCTTCTTCCTGTTTATCATCTGGATCTTCTCCGGTCCCATGGTGCTGGTGCCTCTGGTCGCTATCCTGATCCTGACGGCTTACAGCCTCTACATCCAGGAGCCGTTGCGGACCAGCATTGAAGAGGGGTCGCGGCTAGCCTCGCAGAAGTATGCCAACCTGATCGAGGGGATCGCTGGCTTGGAGGCAGTGAAAATTTTCGGGGCTGAAAGCAACTTCCAGCATAGATGGGAGCAGGCGGTCAGCCACATGTCCACTTGGGGGATTGAAACTCGGCGCATTACCAATCGGGTCGCCACCCTGGCCAGCTTTGCCCAGCAGATGGCCACTGTAGCCCTGGTGGTGTTGGGGGTTTACCTCATCTCTGAGGGCAGCATCACCATGGGGGGCATGATAGCCGCCGTGATGCTCTCCAGTCGTGCCATCTCGCCGCTGGTGCAGCTCTCGGTACTCTCTACCCGCTATAACCAGGCCAAGTCGGCCATGATGCTCATCGGCAAGATCATGGATAGCCCCAGTGAGCAGGAGGATAGCCGCCAGTATATTCAGCACTCGGTATTCAATGGCCATATTGAGTTTGAAGGGGTGACCTTCAACTATCCAGAGTCTGAGCAAGCGTCGCTGCACAATATTAATCTGGTGATCCGGCCCGGTGAGAAGGTCGCCATCATAGGGCGAGTTGGGGCGGGCAAGACCACGCTCGAGAAGCTGTTGCTGGGACTCTATCGCCCTCAGAGCGGTTCCATTCGGCTGGATGGTTACGATCTGGCCCAGATCCACCCTGCGGTCTTGCGGCGCAACATAGGTTGTGTACCTCAGGATATCACCCTGTTTTTTGGCACGATCAGAGACAACATCATAGTCGGTCACCCGCTGGTTGATGATATGCGGGTATTACGCGCAGCTCGCCGTGGCGGGGTGACCGAGTTTACCAGTCGTGACCCTAACGGTCTGGAGCGTCAAGTTGGGGAGGCGGGGCGTCTGCTCTCCGGTGGCCAGCGGCAAGCGATTGCGCTGGCCCGGGCGCTGTTGACCGATCCGCCCATACTGCTCCTGGATGAGCCGACCTCCAACATGGATAACCGCTCTGAGAGCCTGGTGAAGGAGGAGCTGGCACGACTGGACAAACATACCACCCTCATTCTCATCACCCATAGAACCACTATGCTGGATGCGGTGGATCGGCTGGTTGTGATGGATCACGGCACCATAGTGGCCGATGGTCCACGGCTTGAGGTGTTGCAGATGCTGAAAGAGGGGCGGATCCGGGTGAGAGAGGCTAGCGATGAATAAACCGACATTACCACGACATGAGCAATTGGAGTTTGTCGATGACGGTACGGCTGCTGTCTTGCTCAACACCCCGACTCGCGCGCGGATCCTGCTATGGAGCTGCTTTGCCTTTTTCATTGTGGCCATTATCTGGGCGGCCTGGGCGCAGTTGGATGAGGTGACATCGGGGCAGGGCAAGGTGATCCCTTCGCGTCAGTTGCAGGTGGTGCAGAACCTAGAGGGCGGTATTGTCAAAGAGGTCTTTGTCCACGAGGGGGACATAGTGCAGATTGGCCAGGAGTTGATGCGTATCGATGATACCCGCTTCCGCTCCGACTTTCGTGAACGTGAGCAAGAGCTGGTCAGCCTCAAGGGGGATGTGGCGCGTCTGATGGCTGAGATGGCTAGCGTCAAGGTGTTGGCCGAGAGCAAGCGCCCCTGGCGTGAACAGATCGCTATTACTGTGCAGCCGATAGTATTCCCTGAGGGTTACGCCCAAGTTTTTCCCGAGTATGCCAGACGGCAAACCAGTGCTCGGGATGAGAGCCTCAACAATTTGCGGAACCAGCTCTTCATCATGACTCAGCAGATAGAGCAGAAGGAGAGCGAGATCATCGAGATCAACGCCAAGATCCGCACCCTGAGTCGCAGCGTCGATTTGGCTAGCCAAGAGCTGAGCCTGAACCGTCCGTTAGCCAAGGAGGGGATTGTGCCCCAGGTCGAACTCATCAAGCTGGAGCGTCAGGTAAATGATATGCGTGGTGAGCTGGAAAATACCCGTTTGTTACTGCCCAAGCAGGATCTGTTTCTCAAAGAGGCGATCCTCAAGCGGGTGGATATCGCCTTGAAGTTTCGGGTGGATAGCCAAAATGAGTTGGAAGATAAGCAAAATAAACTGGAACAACTGACAGAGGGGCAAGTCGGCTTAAAAGACCGCGTAGCCAGGACCAGCGTGCTCTCGCCGGTGAAAGGCACCATCAAAACCATCAAGGTCAATACGGTGGGGGGGGTTGTGCAACCGGGTATGGATTTGGTAGAAGTGGTTCCGCTTGAGGATAACCTGTTAGTCGAGGCTCGAGTATTACCCAAAGACATTGCCTTCCTCCGGCCTGGGTTACCCGCCGTAGTTAAGATAACAGCCTATGATTTTGCCATCTATGGTGGCTTGAAAGGAACGCTGGAGCATATCAGTGCTGACACTATCCAGGATGAAAAAGGGAATGCTTTCTATCTGGTTCGAGTCAGAACGGATAAGAGTTTCTTGGGGGATGCAAGTAAACCACTGCCTATCATTCCGGGCATGATGGCCAATGTGGACATCATTACTGGGAAAAAGAGCGTACTGGATTACATTTTGAAACCTATACTGAGAGCTAGGTACACAGCTCTGCGTGAAAGATAAAGATGGGGGTTTAAGGAATGAACAAGAAAACAGTAATAGCGCTCGTGATCGGTTGCATGACGCAGTTTGCTAATGCCCAGAGCCTAGAGCAGGCGGTATCGCAGACTTTGCAAAGTAACCCGAAGATCAAGGAAGCTTACGATCTCTATCTCTCCCGTCAGCATCAGATTGATGAGGCCAAGGCGGGGTATATGCCCAAGCTAGATGCAGTTGCAGGTATTGGGCCTGAGCGCATCACTCCCGCTGGTTCAGATGATACCAGCTCGCTCACGCGCAAAGACTTATCGCTAAGTTTGCGGCAGATGTTGTTTGATGGTTTTGATACCAGTAGCAATGTGGACCGGACCGATGCCGAGGCTAAGGCTCAGCGCCTCTCCGTGCTCTCGACCGCGGAAAATACTGCTCTGCGTGTGGCAGAAGTCTATTTGGCCATGCTGAAACAGGAAGAGATCTACGCCCTCTCCAAGGATAACTTGGCGACTCACGAACAGATATTGAGTGACATCTCCAAACGTACGACCTCAGGCGTAGGGTCAACGGCCGATTTGACCCAGATCCAGGGGCGTGTGGCTCAAGCCTATTCCAATATGGCGGCTGCGCAAAATAATCTGGATGATGCTCGGGCTCAATTTATTCGAGTCGTCAATTCAGAGCCGGAGAATTTGGTACAACCCGTGCCTGATGCCACCACAATTCCAGCCAATCTGGATGAGGCCATAAAGAAAGCGACCAGTGATAACCCGGTGCTGCTCTCTGCGTTGCAAGATATTGAGGCGGCCAATTATCAGCACGAGGGCGCCAAGGCTAATTACTATCCGAAAGTATCGATTGAGGCAGGTCAAAGCTGGTATGACGATGCCAATGGTGCAGAGGGGAACAGTGACGAGCTGAGTGCCATGTTGCGTGTGCGCTATAACCTGTTCAATGGTGGCGCGGATGATGCCCGTTCTGCTTCTACTGCAGCCTTGGCTTCTCAGGCTAAAGACATTCATATGAATGCCTATCGTGAGGTGGAAGAGGGTACTCGGTTGGCTTGGCAGGCTCGAGAATCACTGAAGCAACAAAAAGGCTACATGCAACAACATGTTGAGTCTAGCAACCAGACGGTTAAAGCCTACAAACAGCAATTTACCCTGGGCCAACGCACCTTGTTGGATGTGTTGAATACCGAAAATGAATTGTTTGAAGCCAGAAAGAATTATATCGGGGCTGACTACGATGAACTGCAAGCTCAGTACCGGATCCTGAATGCGACCGGTAAATTGCTGGATAGTTTACGTGTGGTGAAACCCGATAACTGGCAAGAGCAGAAAAAATAAGGAGGAATTGCTATGAATCGTTACGCTACGGTTGCTTTATGCATCTTAATGTTAGCTGGCTGTTCCTCTGTAGTAGATGAGGGGCACTATAAGGTAAATCAGGTTGCCGATCTGAAAGACCAGGACAGTGATGGCGTCATCAATGCGCGTGATAAATGTGCTGACACTGAGTTAGGTAGCTTGGTGGATAATGATGGTTGCCCGACTCAGTCGGCCCTAGATACGGTGCAAGATCTGCATGTGTTGTTTGATCATGACAAAGATGTGGTGAAACCGGAGTTTTTCCCCAACATTGCCAGCATGGCGACCTTTATGCGCAGCCATACCGATATGACGCTGGTGATGGAAGGCCATGCCAGTCAAGTGGGGACGGACGAACATAATCAAGCCTTGTCTCTACGTCGTGCCGCTGCGGTCAAACACATTATGGTCTCTGAGCATGGCATTGCCGCCGACCGAGTGATTTTGAAGCCTTTTGCGGCCACACATCCCGCTGTGCTGGGGCAAGATGAACAGGCTCATAGTGCCAATCGACGCGTAGTGGGCTCACTGGCTGCAACCAACTCAGAGTTAGTAAGGAAATGGACCGTGTTTAGCGTATCGAAAGGTTTCTAATCTTATGCGTGGCTGGTTCGGTCTGATAAGTATGGGGGTCATTTTGATCCCCATGCTTATTGCGGCTGAACCGCATTCTGCAGCAGATGAACAAACGATAGCTGCAGCCAGGCACAGCTACGGTGTCAGAGCTGGAGTACGTACCACCAATTGGCGTGACTTAGTGGCTAGGGGCAAGCGTGAATCTTGGCATGAGTCGCAAGCCCTGGCTGAAGTAAATCGTTTTTTCAATAGGCTACAATTTATTGATGATTATAGCCTCTGGGGTATGAATGATTACTGGGCCGTTCCCTTAGAGTTTTTGGGGGCAGCAGCAGGTGATTGTGAAGATTACAGTATTGCCAAGTATTTTACCTTGCTTGAACTGGGCATTCCGGATGCAAAAATGCGAATGGTCTACGTTAAGGCGCTAAGCTATCAACAATTTCATATGGTTGTCGCATATTACCCCTCTCCTGCTGCCGTTCCGCTTATCCTTGATAATATCGATGGTGTCATCAAACCTGCGACCAAGCGCAGGGATTTGGTGCCAGTCTTCAGTTTTAACGGCTCTCACCTCTGGTTAATGAAAGCGCGAGGGCAAGGTCAGTTGGCTGGCAGCTCATCCCGGTTAAAATTATGGACAGATCTGCAGAGCCGCTTTTCAGGACAAAAACTTAAGCAGCCTAAATTACATCTGGATGATTAATATATGACTCTATACAGACAACTATTGGCAACCATGTTGGCACTGTTCGCCATCTTGTTTGTCGCTGCCTATTTGGTGCAATTTAACTCTACCAGGAGTTATTTGGCCCAGCAGTTAAGCCTCTCTGTGACCAGTACGGCAAATAGTGTTGGTCTGGCTCTTACGCCCTATCTGGAAACGGCGGATAAGGTCGGCGCAGAATCCGTGATAAATGCGGCATTTGATGGTGGCTTCTATCAGCGATTCCGACTGAAAATGCTGGCTGATAATAGCGAGATTGTGAAAGAAAACACCTCGAAGATTGAGGGGGTTCCAGATTGGTTTATTAACTTAAAGCTGTTTGAACCTGTTAAATTTGAATCAATTTTAACTTCAGGCTGGTTGCAATTAGGTCAACTGGATGTGGAAGGTAATCCAGGTCAGGCCTATTACGAGTTATGGCGTGGCATGCGAGAGCTGTTGATCTCGTTTTTTACTGCCTTCCTCGTTACTACCTTGCTGTTGATGCAAGCATTACGTTATCTGTTGAAACCGCTCGAGCAGATCTCTACCCAAGCGGTAGAAATTGAACAACACCACTTTGGTCATGCTATTCCACTCCCCAAAACGACTGAGCTAAAAAAAGTAGTTTTATCTATCAATACGTTAACCGCCAAACTAGCCAACCAGTTCAAAGAGCAGGCCGAGGCTACCGAGCATCTACGCGAGCGTGTTTACCGTGATGCGGTTTCAGGCCTGGGTAACCGAGCTCACTTCATGGGGCAGGTCAATGCCTGGATCGCCGAGTCGGGGCAGGGTGGCGTGATGTTGGTAGCGGTAGATGTTCTGGATGATATTTATCGGGATGACGGCTTTGGTGCGCGCGATAATATGGTCAAATCAGTCGCCGTTACCTTAGCTGACGTGCTGCGGCCCTATGAGGGGCATGCCTTGGCTCGCATCTCAGCTACTGAGTATGCCCTCTTACTGCCTGGTATTGAAAACGCAGAGCTTAACGATATTGGTCAGCAGGTTAACCGGGCCATTGCGGAGTTGGTGGTTAATCCGATAGAGCAGGAGCATCCCATCTCTGTGGTGGGGATTGCCGAGCGGGCGGCAGATGACGATTTATCTTCGCTGCTAACGAAAGCCGATAGTGCTCTTCGACGTGCTCGCAGTGAGCGCCAGGGGGCCGTTGTGATGGCTCGCCATGATAAGAGTGATGGCTTGGGGCGGATAGCATGGCGTAATTTATTGGAGCTAGCCTTGCAGCAGAATTTGTTCCGCTTCAAGAGCCAGCCTGCGATTATGCTGGCCACAGGTCAGCAATACCATGCCGAATTGTTCACGTCGATCCATAAAGATGGTGAAGACTATTTTGCCGGGCAATTCATGTCGGCATTGGAGCAGTTCAAGCTGGGTGCCGAGTTCGATAAGCATGTGCTGCACTCTGTTTCTGAGCGGCTTACGGCAAACCGAAAACTCAAATTAGCCATCAATCTGACGTTGACCTCTATCTCTTCGACCCAGTTTGTCGCCTGGTTGGATGACTATCTAGCCAATCATCTGCAGTTGGCCGAACAACTGTTTTTTGAGTTGCCTGAGTCGGCCATAGTTCACTCCCGCCAGCAAGTTGAGCTGCTGTTAGCGGTACTCAGACGGCATGACTTCTCATGGGGGGTTGATCAGTATGGCCGGAATTTCCAGTCGTTAGATTATTTGGAAACGCTACGACCCTCTTATGTAAAGGTCGATCACGGTTATACCAGCATGGTTCTCAAGGACGAGGGCGATCAGGCCTTTCTTTCGGCCGTGTGCCGGACGGCGCACCATGCAGGGGTGGTGACCATTGCAACTCGCGTAGAAAATCAGGAACAGGTTCAAGCGCTATCCAAATTATTTGTCGATGGATATCAAGGCTTTATTTCTCCTCCCACTACTCTTATCTAATACTATACCCTACGAATAGGCCACTTTCGGGTGGCCTATTTCTTTCCCTTTCTGCAATGCCTTTTCTTGTCGTCATATCAGAAGTAATGGACTCGTTGATGGGCTTGCAATCGTCAGTTTGTGCGCTAGCGCCCCTAGTCATTACGCACTAACAAAGGAAATGTTAACCATACGTTTCTATTTGTTGCGATCGTTGGCGATGTTTTGATGAAACCGTCGTTCATTTTTGATACGGAACTCTTGCTTATCCCTGTCTACGCTTAAATGAGCGATTTTGGGGTGGC
>NZ_JBVAYF010000017.1:0-76571 GCF_055413345.1 Pseudaeromonas sp. HNCC25DJ180 | reverse complement strand
TATGAGCCAAATCCGAGGCACCGTTGTTGTACTTCTTCAGTTCACTTTCCTCGATGAGAAGTTGCAGGTACTCCTCGTATGGTACGCCCGCCTCCACAAGTAAAACCCAAGCGTGCCATTCCAACTTCGAGTGAACCCAATCTGGGACTGACTCGAACCTAAGTCCCTTGGCCTCAATGGAGGGAGATGTCAGAAGCGACTCCACTGCTTCTAAATGCTCTTCAGGCATGACTTGAAACGGCACCCACTTGCAGCCGCCACCCATCCCCGCGTCCAGTTCCCCTTCAAGTAGAAAAGCGTTAAGCACGGCATACGAGGGGATACGACGAAACTGGATCAAGCCAGGAACTTCAAGCATGAACTGATCCAGTGGCAGCTCATGGCGGGAGCCATAGGGGCCCACGGCGCCATGGGTTCGAAACCGAACATATCTCACCCAATTCCCTCCTTTTCACTAGCGTTTAGAATCGCGGCACTTTGCCACCTCTGCTGAGATTGAACGCCAACCAATCTCCTACCTACCTCCCCTGACTTGCGGCTGTTACAGCACCGAGGCGGGGTGGGTGCGCATCCTAGTGGCGACAGGCTAGCTGCACCTTTTGAGTCCTTAGGCTAACGCAATAGTATTCCTGATGGAATGAGCTGGATAAAGAAAAAGCCTATTTATTTTAGGGGGTTATTCGATAAATTGTTCAAGAGAGGGCAGCCACCGTCTGGTGAGGAAAATGCGTCGAACAGCTCATCCCCCTGCTGGGAGGGGGTAGTTCTTGCTGTTTCACCAGCCAAAAAGCAAACCCCACCCCTGCCTTCCCCTTGAAAAAAGGGGAGGGAGAAAAGCAACCGCATCAAGCCTGAACGGCGGCGCAGGGCATACGAAGGCCAAGGCCAAGTGCAGGGCTGCCCCCGCTGCAACGGGCGGCAAAAAGCTGGTGTGGGGCTGCCTGCAGGGCTACAATTCGCCGCCGATCCCATCTGGTGGGATCGTCCTGACCTGTGATCAGACATTAAGAGAGACAATATGTTCAGACCCGAGTTGCTTTCTCCAGCGGGAACGCTGAAGAACATGCGCTATGCCTTTGCCTATGGCGCCGATGCCGTTTATGCCGGCCAACCCCGTTACAGCCTGCGGGTGCGTAATAACGAATTTGACCACGACAACCTGCAGCTGGGCATCAACGAAGCCCATGCCCTGGGCAAGAAGCTGTACGTAGTGGCCAATATCCAACCCCACAACTCCAAGCTCAAGACCTTTGTGCGCGATATGAAGCCGGTCATCGACATGGGGCCCGATGCCCTCATCATGTCCGATCCGGGCCTCATCATGATGGTACGCGAACACTTCCCCCACATGCCGGTGCATCTCTCCGTCCAGGCCAATGCGGTCAACTGGGCCACGGTCAAATTCTGGGAACAGCAGGGGCTGGAGCGGGTCATCCTCTCCCGTGAACTGTCACTGGATGAGATCGAAGAGATCCGCCAGCACTGCCCGACTGTGCAGTTGGAAGTGTTCGTCCATGGCGCCCTGTGCATGGCCTACTCGGGCCGCTGCCTGCTCTCCGGTTACCTGAACAAGCGCGATCCGAACCAGGGCACCTGCACCAACGCCTGCCGTTGGGAGTATAAGGTGCATGAGGGCAAACTGGATGAGGTGGGGCAGATTGTCCACCGCCAGGAGCCGATCCCGGTACAGGTCGCCCCGACCCTGGGTCTGGGCCAGCCCTCGGATCAGCTGGTGCTGATCGAAGAGAAAAACCGCCCCGGCGAATTCATGACCGCGTTCGAGGATGAACACGGCACCTATATCATGAACTCCAAGGATCTACGTGCCATCCAGCATGTGGAGCGGCTGACCAAGCTGGGGGTGCATTCCCTCAAAATCGAGGGGCGTACCAAGTCCTTCTACTATTGTGCTCGCACTGCCCAGATCTACCGTCAGGCCATTGATGATGCGGTCGCCGGTCGCCCCTTCAACCCGGATCTGTTCAAGACCCTGGAGAATCTGGCCCACCGTGGCTATACCGAAGGCTTCCTGCGCCGTCATGCCCATAACGAACACCAGAACTACGACTATGGCTATTCGGTTTCCGACAGCCAGCAGTTCGTCGGTGAGATCACCGGTCGCAACAGCGAAGGGCTGGTGGAAGTGGAGGTGAAGAACAAGTTTATGCTGGGTAACAGCCTGGAGTTGATGACCCCCCAAGGCAACCTCAGCTTCCAGCTGGAACAGTTGCAAAACCGCAAGGGCGAGCAGATCGAGGTGGCGCCGGGTAACGGCCATACCGTCTATCTGCCGGTGCCGGCCGAGGTGGATGTCAACTACGGCATACTGCTGCGCAACTTCGATGACGGCGAGAGCACCCGTCAGCCCCACGGGCAAGTAGCGGGTTGATATGGCACTGCTAATCACGCAAAAGTGCATCAACTGCGACATGTGTGAGCCTGAGTGTCCCAATCAGGCCATCACCATGGGCGATAAGGTCTACGAGATCGATCCTAATCTCTGCACCGAGTGTGTGGGTTTTTATGATCACCAGACCTGTGTCAGTGTCTGTCCCATTGACTGCATCATTTGGGACCCGGATCATGTAGAGTCAGCCGAGCAGTTGCTGGAAAAATTTGCCATCCTGCATGGTTAAGTTGGCCTATTACGATGGCCAGAGGTTTGGACAGGAGAAAACCATGGAAAAAGTTACCATCTACGGCAAGCCCCTCTGCCCCTATTGCGACCGAGCCGTCGCTCTGTGTGAACAGCGCGGCTTCGCCTTTGAATACATTGACATTCAGGAGCGCGGCATGAGCATAGCCGAGCTGCTGGAGATAGTTGGCAAGCCCGTGCGTACCGTACCGCAGATCTTTGTGGGTGAGCAGCATATCGGCGGCTTCACCGACTTTTATGACTTCGTCATCAATCAGGGTCAGTGAAGCTAGCTGGGTCAAACACCCCGCTCACCGCCAATGTAATGTTAGGAAAAGTCCATGCAAAATATTCTCATCGTCTGCACCGGTGCCCCCTATGGCAGCGAGAGCCTCTATAACGCCCTGCGCCTGGCCATCGCCCTCAAGGAGCAGGAGGAGTGCGAAGTCGATCTGCGCCTGTTCCTACTCTCCGATGCAGTCACCGTGGCCCTGAACGGCCAGGCTCCCACCGAAGGGTATAACCTGCGCCAGATGCTGGAGATCCTGAGTGCCCAGCATGTGCCCATGCGCCTGTGCAAGACCTGCACCGACAGCCGCGGCATCAGTGGTCTCCCGCTCATCGATGGCATCGAGATCGGCACCATGCCCCTGCTGGCACGCTGGACGGTCGAAGCCGATAAGGTGATTAACTTCTAGGCTGTGCCTGGTCGGGACCATGAGCCCGATCACAAAAGGTATTTGCTACGCTTCCAAGCGGCGGGTATAATTCCGCCGCTCCTTTTCCCATCCCCCGTTCTTTAACATCTGGTGAGTCAATTTATGCATCCTATGCTAAACATTGCCGTTCGTGCGGCTCGTAGTGCTGGTCAAGTTATTGCCAAAAATTTTGGCGACCACGTGAACATCCAAACCGCCGAAAAAGCAAAAAACGATCTGGTAACCAATGTTGATCGTGAAGCGGAGCAGGCCATAGTTTACGCCCTGCTCAAAGCCTACCCAGAACATTGTGTGATCGGTGAAGAGTTCGGCATTCAAGGTAAGCAAGATTCCGAGTTTCAATGGATCATTGACCCACTGGATGGCACCACCAACTTCGTCAAGGGCATCCCCCATATCGCCGTCTCCATCGCCCTGCGCATCAAGGGCCGCACCGAAGTGGGTGTGGTGTACGATCCCATTCGTGATGAACTCTTCTCCGCCAGCCGTGGTGGTGGTGCCCAGTTGAATGGCTACCGTATCCGCGTTGGCCAAGCCCGGGATCTGGATGGTTGCGTACTCGCCACCGCCTTCCCCCATCGTCATCGTCATCACCTGGATGCCTATAAGAAGATGTTTGATGGCATCTTCGCCGAGTGCGCCGACATACGCCGTGCCGGCACCGCCAGCCTGGATCTGGCCTATGTGGCCGCAGGTCGCATGGATGGTTACTGGGAGCTGGGCCTCAAGCCTTGGGATCTGGCCGCAGGCGAACTGATTGCCCGCGAAGCCGGCGCCCTGGCTACTGACTTTGTCGGGGGTCACAACTTCTACAACAGCGGCAACATTGTCTGCGGCAACCCGCGGGTGGTGAAGTGCCTGCTCGCCAAGATCCGTGACGAGCTGCCAGAGTCCCTGGCTAAGTAAGCCAACCGCTACGCTAATCGAGCCCGTCCTGGTGACGGGCTTTTTTGTCTTTGCCGCTCACGCTTGCCATGCTGCCGTCATAGCAGAATAAGCTTGCAATCTGCTGATCAAATGCGTATTTGTATCGCCATTTTTGGCCAGCCCATTCTGTGGCGGCTGCAGTTAACCCTATAAACAGGGAGTTGTTTGAGTTATGTCCGTCAGTGAAACCAGTCAGAGCGGTGAATTGCGCCGTACGTTGAAATCGCGTCATCTCTCTATGATTGCCATAGGGGGCTCTATTGGCACAGGTTTGTTTGTTGCCTCTGGCGCAACCGTGGCCCAGGCCGGTCCCGGCGGCGCCCTGCTGGCCTATGCCATCATAGGCCTGATGGTCTACTTCCTGATGACTAGCCTGGGCGAGCTCGCGGCCTTCATGCCCGTCTCCGGCTCCTTCGCCACCTATGGCTCCCACTTTGTCGATCCGGCCTTCGGCTTCGCCCAAGGTTGGAACTACTGGTATAACTGGGCCATCACGGTCGCGGTCGAGCTGGCTGCTGCCACCATAGTGATGAAGTTCTGGTTCCCCGACACCCCAGGCTATCTCTGGAGTGCCCTGTTTCTGGGCATCATCTTCAGCCTGAACTACTTCTCGGCCAGGGGCTTTGGTGAAGCGGAATTCTGGTGCTCGCTGATCAAAGTGATCACGGTACTGGTCTTTATCGGCATAGGTATGTTGATGATTTTCAACATTATGCACGGCTCCATGCAGCCGGACTTTGGCAATCTAACCACAGGTGATGCCCCCTTTGTTGGCGGCATACCCGCCGTCATCAGTGTGGCTATGATTGCTGGCTTCTCATTCCAAGGGACCGAGCTCATAGGTGTCGCCGCCGGTGAATCCGCCGAGCCCGGCAAAAACATTCCCCGTGCGGTACGCCAAGTATTCTGGCGCATCCTGCTGTTCTACGTTTTTGCCATCCTGATCATAGGCATTCTGATCCCCTATACCGATCCGCTGCTACTGAAAAATGATGCAACCGATGTGGGTGCCAGCCCCTTTACGCTAGTGTTCGAGCGCGCCGGGTTGGCCTTTGCCGCGGCGCTGATGAATGCCGTCATTCTCTCCGCCATTGTCTCGGCGGGTAATTCAGGCATGTATGCCTCCACCCGCATGCTCTACACCATGGCACGGAGCGGTATGGCGCCGAAGTTCTTCGGTCGCCTCTCCAGTAATGGCGTTCCCCGAAACGCCCTGTTCGCCACCACCCTAGTGGCCATGCTCTGCTTTCTCACCTCCCTCTCAGGGGATCAAAGCGTCTACCTCTGGCTGATGAGTGCCTCTGGCATGAGTGGCTTCATCGCCTGGCTCGGCATAGCCGTGAGTCACTATCGCTTTCGCCGTGGCTATATCAAACAGGGTGGCTCGCTGCAGGATCTTCCCTATGTGGCGACCCTATTCCCCCTCGGCCCGCTGTTGGCATTCAGCCTGTGCCTGCTGATAACCCTGGGCCAGGGTTATCAAGGCTTCACCAGTGGCAACATTGACTGGTATGGCGTATTGGCAGCCTATCTCGGTATTCCGCTATTTGGTCTGCTCTGGCTAAGTTATAAACTCAAGCACAAAACCCGACTGGTGGCCTTCCACGAGATGACCTTCCCTCAGCGTGATTGAGTGAGGCGATCAAAAAAAATCCGCAACCTGTGACCGGGTTGCGGATTTTTTTTCCTAGCTCAGCCCGATGGCTTACGTTCACCCCTCGGGCCCAGGCGGCAGCCTCAGTCCCACAGCCGATCCGTGATGCATCCACTCCGGCGACGGCCAAGCACGCCAGCCAGCACCAGTAATGCTCCCCAGCCAACACTGCCCCCCCCCGAAGAACTGCTTGTCGTGGTATTAGGGCTATCCGTGGTCACGGTAGTGGTGGTCGAGGTAGTGGTGGTGGACGTAGAACTATTGTTTGTTCCACTCTGTGATGAGCTATCCGTGGTGCTATTACTACTGGCCGCGGTGATCACCAGGTTAGCCAGTTTGGCCTCAGCCAAGGTAGGGGCCAAACTGCTCTTGGTAAAGCGCCAATCCACCAGATGACTTCCCGCCGGTACACTCAGGGTCTGGGTACGCCAGCTGTTATTGGTCGCCGAACTCAGCGCCACACCATCCAGGCGATTGCTCAGCAAGGTGTAGTCATCGCCGCCCACCACATTCCATTCAAAGCTGAGGGTGGCAGGCCCAGTGATCGTGGTCTGCAGCACGGCAACACCATCGGTCAAACCCGAGCCCGCGACCAGAGGCAGCCGGCCTCCACTTAACTTGCCATCGCTCCATGTGGCATCCCCCCCCGAATACCAGTCAAGCGAGGTACGGGTAATAGCATTACCGAAGCTCACCTTGGGCAGCACAGTGGCACTTAACTGGGTACGCAACTCAAACGCCGAACCGCTATCTGTGGCCACCACAGACTCCTGCCTCTGACCCGCCACTGTGCCCGTGAAGCCGACTGTGATGGCACAACTGGCCCCCGCAACCAGGCTGGAGTTAACACAGCTATCGGCCGTGATGCTAAACCCTTGCTGGGTATCCAGCAGCAGATTGGTCAACGTGGCCGGACTCTGGCCTTCGTTGAGCACCTGGATTTGGCGCGTTAGGCGGTACCCTAGCGGCAGATAGCCAAAATCGGTATGGGTATCCATGGAGAGGTGCTGCTGATGCTGGTTCAACCAGTCGGTATAATTGGCCAAGCGGGTATAGACACCTGGTGCACCAGGGCTGGCGCAACCATCCCCCCAACTGACTATACCTACCTGCTGCGCATTACTGCTATTCGTGCCCACGATCAGCGGCCCGCCAGAATCGCCATAACAGCTATCCTTACCGCCACTCATGAGACCCGCACACACCATATTCTCTGTGATGGCGCCCGGATAAGCGGCGGAGCAGACACTTTCGGCGATCAGTGGCAGCGTGACCTGCTGCAGCAGATAGGGGTAGCTATTGCTATTCTGCGCACTGGTGGCTCCCCACCCCATGGTGAGCAGATTGGTACCACTGGCCATAGCGGCCATGGCACTGTAACCCAGGGATGGCAGGGGCTCGATGTTCACAGCGGCGCTAAGGTGTAACAACGCCAGATCGTGATTATAGGTGGCAGGATGGTAACTGGGATGAACCAGGATGCGATCAATCTTCGCCAAGGTGCCGGCCGTGGAGCTAGAGCGCAAATCATAACCCCCAACCCGGACCACCAGTTTGCTGGGCTCTTCGCCCAATACGCAGTGGGCCGCCGTCACTACCCACGCCTGCCCCACCAGAGCGCCACCACAAAAGTGCGCAGCATAGGGTGTACTGCTGCTAGCCGCACTTTCCAGACTCACCATCCAGGGCCAGGCCCCCTCCACCGAGGTACTTCCCCCAACAATCCCCGAGAGCATAGCGGCTTGTGCTGGCAGAGAAAAAAGGAGTGTCATGGCACAAGGCCAAAAGAGCCGCGAAAAAAGGTGGCATTGCACCATGAGTTATAATCCTGTGACTACACACTATGTCTCAGATGGTAAGACAGAAGAGGGATTATTGCAGTGTTAGACCAGGTAAAATTCAGTAAAAAGGAGGAGATGGCTCATTGATGGTCAAAAAAAAACCGCCGATATCGGCGGTTTTTTTCAACAGCTTAAATTACTCTGCGCTTTGCTCGAGCTCATCGGCAGGCAGATCTTCTGCTGCAACGGGTTCGCCAGACTCATCACGCTTGGCTTCCTTGATGGAGAGACGCACGCGACCTTGACGATCCACTTCCAGAACCTTGGCACGGACCACATCGCCCATCTTCAGGTGATCGGAGACATCCTTCACACGCTCATCGGTGATTTGCGAGATGTGTACCAGACCATCTTTGCCTGGCAGTATGTTGACGAAGGCACCGAAGTCGGCCAGACGGGTAACCTTACCCTCGTAGACGCGACCCACTTCAACTTCAGCAGTCAGGGCCAGGATACGGCGGATGGCTTCCTTGGCGGCTTCACCATCCACGGCAGCAATCTTAACTGTACCGTCATCATCCAACTCTATGGTAGTACCAGTCTCTTCGGTCAGAGCACGGATCACAGAGCCACCCTTACCGATCACGTCCTTGATCTTCTCAGGATTGATCTTGATGGTATGAATGCGTGGTGCGAAATCGGAGATATCGTCACGAGGAGCGGCAAGCGCCTCATCCATTACCTTCAGGATGTGCAGACGCGCATCACGAGCCTGCTTCAGGGCGATCTGCATGATCTCCTTGGTAATGCCTTCAATCTTGATATCCATCTGCAGCGCAGTAACGCCTGCTGAGGTACCCGCTACCTTGAAGTCCATGTCGCCCAGGTGGTCTTCATCACCCAGAATGTCAGACAGAACAACGAAGCTGTCGCCTTCTTTCACCAGACCCATGGCAATACCGGCCACGGAGGCAGAGATGGGGACACCTGCATCCATCAGCGCCAGAGAGGAACCACACACGGACGCCATGGAAGAGGAGCCGTTGGACTCAGTGATTTCAGAAACGATACGCACTGTGTACGGGAACTTGTCATAGCTAGGCATAACGGCAGCAACACCGCGCTTCGCCAGACGACCATGACCGATTTCACGACGCTTAGGTGAACCGACCATGCCAGTTTCACCCACACAGTACGGTGGGAAGTTGTAGTGCAGCATGAAGCGATCGGTACGTTCGCCAGCCAGCTCATCCAGGTTTTGTGCATCACGCTCAGTACCCAGAGTACAGGCTACCAGGGCTTGAGTCTCACCACGGGTGAACAGGGAAGAGCCGTGAACACGTGGCAACAGACCAGTGCCCATGGACAGGGCACGAACCATCTGCGGGTCACGACCATCGATGCGCGGCTCACCGCGCAGCACGCGACCACGCACTATGTCGCTCTCCAGAGCATGGAACATTTCGCCGACCAGCTTAGCATCTTGAGTCGCATCGTCAGCGACGATCTGGGCAACCACTTTTTGCTTCAGTGCAGAGATAGTTTCGTAACGCACAGCCTTCTCGGTGATGCGATAGGCTTCGCCCAGCTCGGCAGTCGCCAGCTCGGCAATCTTCTCTTTCAGTACGGTATTGACGGCAGGAGCCTGCCAATCCCACGCCTTGGTGCCCACTTCGGCAGCAAACTCCTTGATGGCCTGAATGGCGGTTTGCATCTGCTCGTGACCGTAAACTACGGCGCCCAGCATGGTCTCTTCAGAGAGGATCTTGGCCTCGGATTCCACCATCAACACAGCGGCTTCGGTACCGGCAACGACCAGATCCAGATCGCTATGCTTGGTTTCGCTGCTGGTCGGGTTCAGAACGTACTGGCCATTGATGTAACCAACGCGAGCGGCAGCAATCGGACCATTGAACGGAATGCCAGAAATGGCCAGGGCAGCAGAGGCGCCCAGAATGGCGATGATGTCAGTCGGAACCTGCGGATTGGCAGAAACGACGGTGGCAATCACCTGAACTTCATTGAGGAAACCTTCCGGGAAGAGCGGGCGGATCGGACGGTCAATCAGGCGAGAGATCAGGGTCTCGGCTTCGCTCGGACGGCCTTCACGCTTGAAGAAACCACCGGGAATGCGGCCGGCCGCATAGGTACGCTCTTGATAGTTGACAGTCAGCGGGAAGAAATCACGACCCGGAGTCGCTTCTTTCTTACCAACAACAGAAACAAACACGGCGGTATCGTCCATGCTGGCCATGACAGCACCAGTTGCTTGACGAGCCATGACGCCGGTTTCCAGGGTGACGGTGTGTTGACCGTATTGGAAGGTTTTTACAATAGGATTCACGTGAATTTCCTTTATATGTTTGGGTCGCTAATTTCGCGCATGATTATAGCCGATCAACCACCAAAGGTAAGCAAGCGCAACAGCTTCTTTTTTGTGAGCAGCGCCGAGGTTCCGGGCAGTTTGATAGCCAGTAAACCGGACCTAGAGTCGATGGTAGTCGCAGGCAGGCGAAACGATAATGAACTCTTTCGGAAAAAAACAAAAAGGAGGCCGAGGCCTCCTTCTTAAAAACCGTTTGGTTATTACAACCGCCCAGTTGCTTACAGCATGGCGACGAATTAACGACGCAGACCCAGCTTCTGGATCAGAGCTTGATAACGAGCAGCGTCTTTACGCTTCAGGTAGTCCAGCAACTTACGACGTTGGGAAACCATGCGCAGCAGGCCACGACGACCGTGGTGATCCTTGCTGTGCACTTCGAAGTGACCTTGCAGATGGTTGATAGAAGCGGTCAGCAGAGCCACTTGGACTTCTGGTGAGCCAGTATCATTTGCACAACGGGCATTGTCAGCAACGATTTGCGCTTTGGTTTCGGCATTTAGTGACATAGTGATTCTCCAACTAGATGTGATCCCCCGCCGATCACTAATTCAGCGGAGGAATAGGCGGCGGCATTCTGCCATAGAGCACAGGCTGCCGCAACCGCTAACGCGCTTATTCCTCGAGCTCACCACCGATACGCACCAGACGACGAGGCGCGACCTTGCCATCCTCATCGATCTCGCCGACACCAATAAATTCGCGCTCGTTGCCCACAGTCATGCGAACAAACCCGGAAAGTGGCGATTTAGCCACCTGAACGGCCTGCCCCTGGGTCACGTAGCTAGCGACGACGTCGGACATGTTCACCTCAGGTAAACGTTCGACTGCGGTATCCATGGACAAGAGCAACGGATCCAGATCCTCCCGCGGTGGCCGACCTTCGCTCTTGCACTGCTCAAACAAGCCTTGCAACTGCTCCAATGTCACCATGCGCTCGGCGGGATAGGTTGCGACCTGACTACGGTGCAAGTGCGTCACATGGGCGCCACAGCCTAACAGCTCACCCAGATCATCTATGATGGTGCGAATATAGGTGCCCTTGGAGCAATGAATATCCAAGGTCAACTGATCTGCACTAAACGCCAACAAGTTCAGCTCATAGACTGTGATAGGCCGGGCTTCCCGTTCAATCTCGATGCCTTCGCGCGCATATTCATACAGGGGCCGGCCCTGATGCTTGAGCGCAGAAAACATGGACGGAACTTGCAGGGTTTCGCCACGGAACCGGGCCAACGCCTCTTGCAACTGGCTGTCACTTACCTTGACCGGACGGGTGCTGATGATGGTGCCATCGGCATCGCTAGTATCGGTACGTTCACCCAGCTTAGCCGTTACCTGATAACGCTTGTCGGCATCCAGCAGAAATTGGGAGAACTTGGTGGCCTCCCCCAGGCAGATAGGCAACATGCCCGTAGCCAGAGGATCGAGCGCACCGGTATGACCAGCTTTCGCCGCGTTATAGATACGCTTTACCTGTTGTAAAGCATCGTTGGATGTGATGCCACTGGGCTTATCCAGCAGCAGAATGCCATGCACATCACGGCCTTTGAAGCGACGTCTTCGAGACATCTTTAGTCTTTAGCCTCCTCGCTCTGACCGCCAGCGTGTAAACGCTCTTCGTCATCGCGAATCGTGTTACTTACCAGGTTGGAGATACGCATCCCCTCAACCAGCGTCTTATCATAGGCAAAGCGCAACTCGGGCACGACTCGCAGCTGCATGGCCTTGCCAAGCAGTATACGAATATATCCCGATGCCTCAGTCAAGCCCTTGAGGCCAGTTTCGATACGTTGCGCATCACTCTGTTCAGCATCTTGCTCTTGCTCGGCATAGTTAAGAAAAGTAACAAATACCTTGGCGTGCTGCAGGTCGCCTGAGACCTCAACATCCGATACTGTCACCATGCCGATGCGTGGATCCTTGACCTCACGCTGCAGTATCATGGCCACTTCACGCTGCAATTGCTGAGCAACGCGGCGGGCACGACTGAATTCTTTAGCCATTCAGGACTCCTGAATAAAGAGGGGGCATTACGCCCCCTCTATCGAGTGAGATTACAGCGTACGCTGAATTTCCACCACTTCGTAGACTTCGATCTGATCGCCGGGTCGTACGTCGTTGTAGTTCTTCACCGCGATACCACATTCGTAACCGTTCTTGACCTCGGGTACGTCATCCTTGAAGCGACGCAGAGATTCCAGCTCGCCTTCGTAGATAACCACGTTGTCACGCAGAACCCGGATCGGGCTGCTGCGCTTGACGGTACCCTCGGTGACCATACAACCCGCCACGGCACCAAACTTCGGTGACTTGAAGACATCACGAACTTCAGCCAAACCGATGATCTGCTGCTTGAATTCTGGAGCCAACATACCACTCATGGCCTGCTTAACTTCATCAATCAAATCATAGATGACTGAGTAGTAGCGCAGGTCAATGCTCTCGGAGTCGATCACGCGACGTGCAGAAGCATCGGCACGCACGTTGAAGCCCAGGACGATGGCATTGGATGCCGCAGCCAGGCTGGCGTCAGTTTCGGTGATACCACCTACACCAGAGCCGATGATCTTGACCTTCACCTCATCGGTGGAGAGCTTGAGCAGAGAGTCGCAGATGGCTTCTACAGAACCCTGAACGTCGGCCTTCAGCACCACGTTGAGTTCAGAGACTTCGCCTTCACCCATGCCGGAGAACATGTTTTCCAGCTTGGCCTTCTGCTGACGTGCCAGCTTGACGTCACGGAACTTACCTTGACGATAGAGCGCCACTTCACGGGCCTTCTTCTCGTCACGGACGACAGTCGCTTCATCACCCGCCGCAGGAACCCCGGACAGACCCAGGATTTCCACCGGAATAGAGGGACCGGCTTCCTTAATCTCACGTCCGAGCTCATCACGCATGGCGCGAACACGGCCATACTCGAAACCGCACAGAACGATATCGCCCTGACGCAGAGTCCCTTCTTGTACCAGCACGGTCGCCACAGGGCCGCGGCCCTTGTCCAGACGGGATTCGATCACCACACCGCTGGCCATAGCGTCACGAACTGCGTTCAATTCGAGAACTTCAGACTGCACCAGTATGGCATTCAGCAGATCGTCGATACCTTCGCCCGTCTTGGCCGAAACCTTGACGAACTGATGCTCACCGCCCAGATCTTCAGCAACCACACCATAACGCGTCAATTCAGTCATGACACGCATCGGCTCGGCACTTGGCTTGTCCACCTTGGTGACAGCAATAACCATAGGCACGTTACCGGCCGTGGCGTGCTGAATAGCTTCGATAGTCTGCGGCATGACGCCATCATCGGCTGCCACCACCAGGACTACGATATCCGTCGCCTTGGCACCACGAGCACGCATGGCGGTAAACGCCGCGTGACCCGGGGTATCCAGGAAGGTGATCATGCCATTCTCGGTTTCCACATGGTAAGCACCGATATGCTGGGTAATACCACCCGCTTCACCCGCAGCTACTTTAGCCTTACGGATGTAGTCCAGCAGAGAGGTCTTACCATGGTCAACGTGACCCATGATAGTAACCACTGGCGCACGGCCTTCCGCCTTGGCGGTGGAATCACGATCTTGCATGACCGCTTCTTCCAGCTCGTTTTCGCGACGCAGGATAACCTTGTGACCCATCTCTTCGGCAACCAGCTGGGCAGTTTCCTGATCGATGACCTGATTGATAGTCGCCATGGCGCCCATCTTCATCATCACCTTGATCACTTCTACACCCTTGACCGCCATCTTGGCCGCCAATTCGCCGACCGTGATGGTTTCACCGATCACCACATCGCGTGCGACAGGCTGAACCGGCTTGTTGAAACCATGCTGGAGGGAGCTCTTGCTGCGCTTGCCTTTACGTTGGCGAGCTCCGCGCTCTTCACGGTCATCATCTTCGCGGCTTTTGGTCTTCTTGACGCCACCGCGGCGACGATTGCGCGCCTCTTCTTCGCGCTCACGCTGAGCTTCCGCTTCCTTTACATACGCAGAGGTAGCGGCAGGATCTTCTTCCTGCTCTTCCGCCTTACGACGGGCGGCCTCTTCTTCTGCCCAACGAGCACTGTTTTCTTCAGCCAGACGCTTCGCCTCTTCGGCTATGCGAGCAGACTCCTCTTCCGCCTTACGACGGGCTTCCTGCTCTTGCTGACGTTTCAGCGCATCTTCTTCACGCTTGGCCATCTCTTCTGCCTCTTGGCGTGCCTTTTTCTCGGCATCATTCACTGGTGTTGCTGAGGAGGTTTTACGAGCTTTTTCCTTGGCCTCAGCGTCAGCCTTGGCCTTGGCTTCGGCAGCGGCTTTCGCCTCTGCAGCCTTGACTTCCGCTGCCTTCCGAGCTTGCTCCTCCGCTTCGCGGCGAGCCAATTCCTCGGCCTCACGACTAGCCTGTTCCTCGGCAGCCTTGGTCTCATCTTCGGCAGCTGAGCGACGGACATAAGTGCGCGACTTACGCACTTCTACCTGTACAGACTTGTTCTTACCACCTACACCCTGAACGCTCAAGGTGCTTTTTGTCTTGCGTTGCAAGGTCATGCGCTTGGGTTCGGCATCATCGGCGCCGCCATGCTGTTTCTTCAGGTGAGCCAGCAGTGTGTGCTTCTCATCTTCGCTGACCATATCATCGACAGACTTGCGGATCCCTGCATCAGTGAACTGCTGAAGAAGACGCTCTACTGATGTGTCAATATCATTGGCCAGTTGTGTTACAGATACTTCTGCCATTCATTACCTCCGCAGTTTTATTCGGCCTGCTCACCGAACCAGCAGATATTGCGAGCAGCCATGATGAGTTGGCCCGCTTTCTCTTCGGTCATGCCTTCGATCCCCATCAGATCGTCAATACCTTGTTCAGCCAGATCTTCAAGCGTCCCAATACCGCGTGCTGCCAGCATATAGGCCATCTCTCGGCCGATGCCCTTGAGCTCCAGCAGGTCATCGGCAGGCTCAACACCTTCGAATGACTCCTCTTTAGCCAGAGCCCGAGTAGTCAGAGCCTGTTTAGCCCGACCGCGCAACTCTTCGACTGTGCCTTCATCGAACCCATCAATGGTGAGCAGTTCGTTAACCGGCACATAGGCAATCTCTTCTAGCGTAGAGAAGCCCTCATCGATCAGCACCTCGGCGAACTCGTCATCGATATCCAGGGCCTGAGTAAACAGGTTGAGGATGCGATCTTTTTCCGCTTGATGCTTGGCTTGCATGTCTTCAACTGTCATCACGTTTAGCTCCCAACCGGTCAGTTGGGATGCCAGACGCACGTTCTGACCATTTCGACCTATAGCCTGAGCCAGGTTGCTGGAGATGACGGCAATATCCATGGTGTGATGGTCTTCATCAACAATGATGGAGGCCACATCCGCCGGAGCCATGGCGTTGATTACATACTGCGCAGGATTATCATCCCACAGCACGATATCGATACGCTCACCGCCCAACTCACTTGAAACCGCCTGTACACGAGCGCCTCGCATGCCGACGCATGCCCCGACCGGATCGATGCGACGATCATTGGTCTTGACGGCAATCTTGGCGCGAGAACCCGGATCGCGAGCAGCACCCTTGATCTCGATGATCTCTTCGCCAATTTCAGGTACTTCGATACGGAACAGCTCTTTCAGGAAATCAGGATGGGTCCGACTGACAAACAACTGGGAACCACGAGCCTCCGGGCGCACCGATGCCAACAGACCACGGACCCGATCACCGGGACGATAGGATTCACGCGGCAACATATCATCACGATACAGGACACCCTCGGCATTGCTACCCAGGTCCATGATCACGTTGTCGCGGTTCTGTTTTTTCACCACAGCTGTGATGATGGTGCCTTCTTGATCCTTGAACTGATCGACCACTTGAGCACGTTCAGCTTCACGGACCTTCTGGACAATCACCTGCTTGGCGGTCTGGGTCGTGATACGGTCAAAGGTTACCGAATCAATCTGATCTTCAACGTATTCACCGATTTGAATTTCCGGCTCATCTACGCGAGCGGCATCCAGAGTGATTTCGCGGAACGGATTTTCCAGCGGTCCCTCGACATCAACCACTTGCCAGCGACGGAAGGTATCATAATCGCCTGTTTTGCGATCGATGTTGACACGAACCTCAACATCCCCTTCATATTTTTTCTTGGTTGCAGTTGCCAGTGCCGTCTCCAGCGCCTGGAAGATCTTCTCGCGGGGCACTGCCTTTTCGTTGGACACCGCTTCTACAACTGCCAAAATCTCTTTATTCATGTCCGACAGCCTCGTCAATCAAAGTTCGGAACCAGATTTGCCTGCTGAATATTGGCAAAGGCAACAGTCTCATCATTACCATCGACGCGCAGAGTGATCATTTCACCCTCCACCTTAATGATAACACCCTTATATTTACGGCGATTGTTAACCGCCATACGCAGCGTCAGGTTTACCTGCTCGCCAAGATATTTTTCATATTGCTCAGGTTTGAACAGGAGTCTATCTAGGCCTGGAGAGGAAACCTCCAGGTTATATTCGGTACTGATAGGGTCTTCCACGTCCAAGATACTGCTCACCTGATGACTCACCTCGGCACAGTTTTCCACTGTGATCCCATCAGGGTGTTCAATATAGACGCGCAGCGTTGAATGCTTGCCCGCCCGGACAAATTCAATGCCCCAAAGTTCGAAGCCAAGAGCCTGGATCGGGCCCTCTAGCATCTGATCCAATCGTTGTTCCAGCGTCGCCAAGGCAACCCTCCATAAACGAAAAAAGGGCTTGAAATAGCCCAGTACAGTGACAAACACTACAATGACTAGTGTGAATCGCAGATAACAAAAAGCCCCGATTCTTCAAATCGGGGCTTTCCAACTGGACCCTGATTGTCGCCTCGCTGACGACCGTCGCTCGCTGCTGCGAACATGACGTGATTGATTGGTTGCGGGGGCCGGATTTGAACCGACGACCTTCGGGTTATGAGCCCGACGAGCTACCAGGCTGCTCCACCCCGCGTCCGAAATCGTGCGAGAGTATAGTCGCTCCTGAATCAGGCTTCAAGCAAAGCGACTTACTTCTATATTTTGGTGCCCAGCGCGGGACTTGAACCCGCACGCCCGGAAGCACTACCCCCTCAAGATAGCGTGTCTACCAATTCCACCAGCTGGGCAAAACTCTTAATTTGGTACGTCTGCGTCTTTCTTGACCGGCACATCGGCCTTCTTCACTTCCACCTGCTCTGCAGCCGGTTTGGAGAGATCACTCCAATTTTCGGCAGGCTTGGTACGATTATTACCCATACCGCCAAGAACCAGACTAAGAACGAAGAAAAGCGTAGCCAGAACTGCTGTTGCTCTGGTCATGAAATTACCAGAACCTGACGAACCAAACACGGTGTTTGATGCTCCGGCACCGAAAGAGGCACCCATGCTTGCACCCTTACCTTGCTGGATCAACACCAAGCCAACCAAGCCCAGCGCAACCAACAGATAAACCACCAATAAAATTTCGTACATAGTTACACCTTAAGCTGACTTTCAGATTTAATTCGACATCTGGATGTCGGGCTGTGCCAGCAAGGAACGCGAGAACCTGAGGTTCAATCGCTGACAACGACGAGGATCGCTGCCTTTCAAACCTATCTCTGCGTGGTCTGACCCATCTACAGCTATCAGCCCCGGCCTGCTCAGTCATTTAGTCGCAAGGCGACCACGAACTGTCATGCTGCTGGAGCGGGGCTAATACTATCCAGCTGCCACATGGCTGACAAGCTGTTTTTTCACTTTCTAGTTTGTTTGCACATTTTCTCGGCAAAACAGGAACCTAGTATGAAAGGCCCCTTATTTCACCAACTTGACTTGCTCGGCAATGGCATTGGCCAAGCGCACAACCTGCGCTTCAACCTCCCCCTCGACCATGACGCGGATCAAAGGCTCGGTGCCGGATTTACGCAACAACACACGCCCACGACCGGCCAGCTCCCGCTCGGCCTCAGCCACAGCGGCCAATACGGCACCATCTTGCACCGGGTCTTCACTGGCGGTAAACCGCACATTGACCAGGATCTGCGGAAATTTGCTCATCCCAGAGCGCAAGCGTTGCAAGTCGCCACCACTGCGCGCCATCGCCTTGAGTACCTGCAACGCCGCGACTATGCCATCCCCCGTTGTGCCATGATCCAGGCAGATGACATGACCCGAGTTCTCGCCACCCAGGCGCCAACCCAGCTCCTTGAGCATCTCCATTACATAGCGGTCACCCACCTTGGCTCGGCGGAATTCGATACCCAGCTCGGCCAGAGCCAACTCTAAGCCCAGATTCGTCATCTGTGTGCCGACAATGCCACCCAGCAGCTTGCCCTGCTCATGTAGATCCCGGGCTATGATGTAGAGAATTTCATCACCATCGATGAGGTAACCCCCTTGATCGACCATCATGACCCGATCGCCATCGCCGTCAAAGGCAATCCCCAAATCGGCTTGCTCGGCTTGCACCCGAGCGATCAATGCCTCGGGATGGGTAGAGCCAACCTGGGCATTGATATTGATCCCGTTAGGCTCGCCACCAATGACCACCACCTCGGCACCCAGCTCCCGGAATACGGAAGGAGCAATGTGATAGGTCGCGCCATGGGCACAATCCAGCACTATCTTAAGCCCGTCTAAGCTCAACTCACTGGGGAATGAGCTCTTGCAGTATTCGATATAGCGGCCTGGAGCATCATCTATGCGTGTGGCTTTGCCCAACTTATCGGACTCCACGCAACTCATCTCACAATCCAACTGAGCCTCAATGGCCAGCTCAACCTCATCTGGTAGCTTGGTACCATCGGTGGAGAAGAATTTAATGCCGTTATCATAGTAGGGGTTGTGAGACGCACTGATCACCACCCCAGCCTCGGCACGGAAGGTGCGGGTCAGATAGGCAACCGCTGGCGTTGGCATGGGTCCGAGCAACACAGCCTTGATCCCCGCAGCGGACAATCCGGCTTCCAGAGCCGACTCCAGCATGTAACCCGAGATGCGTGTGTCTTTACCTATCAGTACCTTACGGGTTCCCTGCTTAGCCAATACGGTTCCGGCAGCCCAGCCTAACTTCATCACAAAATCAGGTGTGATGGGATACTGTCCCACTAATCCCCGCACCCCGTCGGTACCAAAATACTTTCTGCTCATAATAATTATGTCATCTCATTCTGATTAGATGCTCCGGGTAACTGAATACCCGCAACGCATCGACCGTCTCTTGTACATCATGTACCCGCACTATCTGCGCACCCTGAGTCACCGCATACAAGGCCGCAGCCAGGCTACCGGCTAACCGCTCTTCGACTGGTCGGTCGAGCAGTTGACCTATCATAGACTTACGCGACATTCCTACCAGCAGGGGCAAATCGAAGCGGGCTAATTCGGCCAAGCGCCCTAAAAGTTGATAATTCTGCACCAGTGTCTTACCAAAGCCAAATCCTGGATCCAAAATAAGGTGTTCACGCGGAATTCCTCCCTCCAGACAAGCCCCTATGCGCTGTTCAAAGAAGCTACAGATATCTCCGACGAGATCATCATAATGAGGTTCCAGTTGCATGGTGCGTGGCTGTCCCTGCATATGCATCAGACAAACCGGCACCTGAGCAGCTGCCGCGCACGCTAATGCACCAGGTTCCAGCAGCGCTCGCACATCGTTGATAAGATGTGCCCCAGCGGCCACGCTCTCCCGCATCACAGCGGGTTTTGAGGTGTCCACCGAGATCCAGACATCCAGTTCGGCAGCAATCCGCTCTATGACCGGGATCACCCGAGCCATCTCCTCTTCACAACTAACATCGGCGGCACCCGGACGCGTTGATTCCCCCCCCACATCGATCAGCGTGGCGCCAGCCTGCGCCATGGCGGCGGCATGGGTTAAGGCTTGTTCCAACTGGCAGAAACGGGAACCATCCGAGAAAGAGTCTGGAGTAATATTCAGGATCCCCATCACCTGCGGGGTTGAAAGGTCCAGAGTGCGTCCCTTGCTACACAACATCATAGGAATTCGCTCCAAAGAAAAACCCCGAGACCAGCTCGGGGTTTGTGTCACAACACGAATTAATGCATTTGATTAGACGAGTCCGGCTCTACACCTTGACGAGCCTCGGAAGAGGTATCATCAGGAGTACTCTTGGTGTCATCACTCCGCTCATCGACCCGCGGTGGAGTCTGATCCGCTGAGGGGTTGTCATCCAGTGGCGTTTCGACTGGTGCTCTTACCTCACGGCGGGCCATCAGATCATCAATCTGCTTGGCATCTATGGTCTCGTACTTCATCAGGGCATCCTTCATGGCATGAAGAATGTCCATGTTCTCCATCAGAACATGTTTGGCCCTGTCGTAGTTGCGATTGATGATGTGCTTGATCTCGGCATCGATGACGCGAGCCGTATCTTCCGACATATGTTTAGCCTTGGCCATAGAGCGACCGAGGAAGACTTCCCCCTCCTCTTCGGCATAGAGCATGGGCCCCATCTGCTCGGACATACCCCATTGGGTCACCATTTTACGCGCTAGGTCAGTAGCCCGCTCAATATCGTTAGAGGCACCCGTGGTCATTTTCTCACGACCATAGATGATCTCTTCAGCCAAGCGCCCACCATACAGACTGGAGATCATCGATTCCAGATACTGCTTGGAATGGCTCCAACGCTCCTGCTCCGGCAGGTACATGGTCACCCCCAAGGCACGGCCACGGGGAATGATAGAGACCTTATAGACAGGATCGTGCTCCGGCACCATGCGGCCAACAATGGCATGACCCGCCTCATGATAGGCCGTCATCTCCTTCTCGCTCTCCGACATGACCATAGACTTGCGCTCAGCGCCCATCATGATCTTGTCCTTGGCCTTCTCAAACTCGTTCATGCCCACCAGGCGCTTGTTGCCCCGAGCTGCAAACAACGCGGCTTCGTTAACCAGGTTGGCCAAATCCGCCCCGGAGAAACCCGGTGTACCCCGAGCAATGACAGAGGCATCCACATCATCGCCCAAGGGAACCTTACGCATGTGGACTTTGAGGATCTGCTCCCGACCACGAACATCGGGTAAGCCGACGACCACCTGACGATCGAAGCGGCCAGGCCGCAACAGGGCCGGATCCAGCACATCGGGACGGTTGGTCGCAGCAATGACGATGATCGCTTCGTGACCTTCGAAACCATCCATTTCCACCAGCATCTGGTTGAGGGTCTGTTCACGCTCATCATGCCCGCCCCCCAGACCCGCACCACGTTGGCGACCTACGGCGTCGATTTCATCGATGAAGATGATGCAGGGTGCAGATTTCTTGGCTTGCTCGAACATGTCTCGCACCCGAGAGGCGCCGACACCCACAAACATTTCCACAAAATCAGAACCCGAGATGGAGAAGAATGGCACCTTGGCTTCACCGGCAATGGCCTTGGCCAGCAGGGTTTTACCCGTACCTGGCTGCCCCACCATCAGTATGCCCTTAGGGATTTTGCCACCTAACTTCTGGAAGCGGGAGGGATCCTTAAGGTAATCCACCAGCTCCTTGACCTCTTCTTTGGCCTCGTCGCAACCGGCGACATCGGCAAAGGTGGTCTTGATCTGATCCTCGCCCATCAGGCGAGCGCGGCTCTTGCCAAAGGACATAGCGCCCTTGCCACCACCACCTTGCATCTGGCGCATAAAGAAGACCCAGACGCCGATGAGCAACAGCATGGGGAACCAGGAGATGAAGATTGAGGCCAGCAGACTTGGCTCTTCCGGCTTCTCACCCAGCACGCGCACATTGTGGTTAAGCAGATCATTGATCAGCTGGTTATCCTGCACCGGTATTATGGTGAGGAACTTATCGCCATTACGCTTGACGCCATTGATGGTCTTGCCATCGATGCGAACTTCGCGTATCTGCTCCTGGGAGACATCTTTGACAAAACTGGAGTAGTCCAGCTGTCGGCTTGAGCTGTCGCCTGGGCTGAAGCTTTGGAACAGCGACATCAGCACCACTGCGATGACCAGCCAAAGGATCAGGTTTTTCGCCATATCACTCAAATCTATAACCTCGCAATTTGATGGCTAGGGTTCGAAAGCAGGTTACTACAGTTTAAAACCTGTAGCCACAATGTAGACTTCTCGTGAACGAGCTCGTGATGAATCAGGTTTGCGTACCTTGACCACCTTGAACTGCTCCCGAATAGCCTTGAGATACTCTTCTGACCCCACGCCCTGAAATACCTTCACCACTATGCTGCCGTTGGGTGCCAATACCTGGCTACACATCTCGAGTGCCAGCTCCACCAAGTACATGGAACGAGGTTGGTCCACCGCCAGGTTTCCCGACATGTTAGGCGCCATATCTGACATCACCACATCGACTTTGGCATCGCCAACACGTTCCAACAGCGCGGCCAGTACGGCCTCATCCCGAAAGTCACCTTGCAAAAAGTCGACGCCGGCTATGGGATCCATGGGCAGAAGATCACAGGCAATGACTCGCCCCTTATCCCCCACCTGCTCCACGGCAAACTGTGACCAGCCACCGGGGGCGGCCCCCAAATCGACGACCGTCATGCCGGGTTTGATCAACTTATCTTTTAACTGGATCTCGTCAATCTTGAAGACGGCACGGGAACGCAGCCCCAACTTCTGTGCTTTTTGCACATATTTGTCTTCAAAATGCTCTTTCAACCAGCGAGTAGAGCTGGGTGTACGCTTCTTTTTACTCATGATCAATTATTACTCTAACCATAAAGGCTATTAGTATTAGTCAGAATATGGGGGTAGAATATGCCCCTTTCAATCCTGACCAATGAAGAAATAGCCATGAATCTGACGACCAAACAGAAGCAATATCTGAAAGGTGTGGCCCATAGCCTCAAGCCCGTGGTACTGCTGGGCCAGCATGGTCTGACGGAAGGCGTGTTGGCCGAGATCGATGCCGCCCTGGCTCACCATGAACTGATCAAGGTGAGAGTGGCGGGTGAAGATCGTGAAACCAAACAGCTGATCGCTCAAGCCATTGTGCGCGAAACCCGCGCGGCACAGGTACAAATGATGGGTAATACCCTGACCCTGTTCCGCCAGGCTGAAGAGAGTAAATTCAACCTGCCGCGTAAATAAGCACTACCGTAAATAAGCACTACCACTTGTTTTAAAAGGGGGCCTTGGCCCCCTTTTGCTGTTGATGTTGCACAGACTAGAGGTATTTCACCTCAAGGATCTCATATTCGACATCACCAGCCGGGGTTTTGATCAACGCAACATCATCAACTTCTTTACCGATCAGCCCGCGAGCAATCGGTGAGTTCACCGAAATCAGCCCCTGTTTGAAATCCGCCTCATCGTCGCCGACGATGCGATAGGTGATCTCTTCCTCAGTATCCCCTTTCAGGGCCGTCACAGTAGCACCGAACACCACGCGCCCCGTATTGGGCAACTTGGTCACATCGATGACCTGAGCCTGAGATAGTTTACCTTCAATATCCTGAATGCGCCCTTCACAAAAACTTTGCTGCTCACGGGCCGCATGGTACTCGGCATTTTCCTTCAGATCGCCGTGGGCTCGAGCCTCGGCAATCGCTTCGATAATCTTGGGACGCAAGTCGCTCTTGAGATATTCCAACTCTTCACGCAGCTTTTCAGCGCCGCGAACCGTCATTGGGGTTTGATTCATACGCTAACCCTTGTCGCAATAGCATGATCTGGAAAAAATAAAGTCTGCCCGAGACCAGCTCAGGCAGACATTCACCAACCTTTTACTCATTCTAATATGAATGGCGCAGGAGGTCATCCCCTATGGGGATTGAGGCATCAACTGGTCAAATCATCGAAGAAGCGTTTAACGCCATCGAAGAAACCCTGTGCCTTGGGTTTATGCAGCTTGATCTCGGCCCCGTTCAGTGACTCATCCAACTGCCGCAACAGCTCTTTTTGCGGCTCGCTGAGATTGACTGGTGTCTCGACCACCGCCTTGCAGATGAGATCCCCCTCGGCCCCGGAGCGTAGGGAGCGCACCCCTTTGCCCCGCATGCGGAACATGCTGCCAGTCTGGGTTTCTGACGGAATCTTCAGCATCACGCGCCCTTCCAGCGTCGGCACCTCGACCTCGCCACCGAGTGCGGCTGAGGTAAAGCTGATCGGCACTTCGCAAAAGAGATTGTTGCCATCACGTACGAAGATGGGGTGATCTTTGACGTGCACCTGCACATAGAGATCCCCAGCCGGAGCACCATACTCTCCGGCCTCCCCTTCGCCCGCCAGACGGATGCGATCGCCTGTATCCACGCCAGCCGGGATCTTGACCGACAGGGTCTTGGTCTTCTGATAGCGCCCTTCACCATGGCACTTGCGGCAGGGATCTTTGATGATCTTGCCCTTGCCCCGGCAGTGGGGACAGGCCTGGCTCACGGCGAAGAAGCCCTGGCGCATCTGCACCTGACCTGTGCCATGACACGTCGGGCAGGTCTGGGGCTGAGTTCCGGCCTTAGCGCCTGAACCATGGCACTCATCGCAGCCAACCAGGGTGGGCACCTTGATCTCCTTGCTGACCCCACGAACTGCCTCCTCGAGGGAGAGCTCCATGTTGTAGCGCAGATCGGCGCCCCGGGCCGCACGTTGTTGCCGGCGACCCCCACCGAAGATGTCACCGAATACATCGCCAAAGATGTCACCAAAGTCAGCGTTGCCCGCACCGCCACCAAATCCGCCGCCACCCATGCTGGGATCAACGCCGGCATGGCCAAACTTGTCGTAAGCGGCCCGTTTTTGCGGGTCAGTCAGGATCTCGTAAGCCTCCTTGACCTCTTTGAACTTATCTTCCGCTTGGGGATCTTCCCGGTTACGGTCTGGGTGGAACTTCATCGCCAGGCGTTTGTACGCCTTCTTGATTTCGCGCTCATCCGCGCTACGTTCTACACCCAGTACTTCATAAAAATCGCGTTTTGACATGATTTCTCAAATCCGAGTCTGGTGAATACACAGACGGGCGTTGGTTGCCCAACGCCCGTTTTTGGCTACCGAACAACCCGGCAACTATTACTTTTTGTCGTCTTTAACTTCTTCAAACTCGGCATCGACCACATCATCCTGGCCCTTGCCAGAGGAGTGCTGCTGAGCACCCTCACCCTGGGCATGAGCCTGGTGTTGGGCCTGCTGCTGGGCGATCTCCATCAGCTTCTGTGCCACGCTCATCAGCTCCTGCTGCTTGGCTTCGATAGCTGACTTGTCGTCTCCCTTCAGGGCATCTTCCAACGCCTTGATGGCCGCTTCGATATTGTGCTTCTCATCGCTGGGTAGGGCTTCACCCGCATCGGTGATCTGCTTACGGGTAGCATGGATCAGGGCATCGGCCTGATTGCGAGCATGGACCAGCTCTTCGAACTTCTTGTCCTCAGCGGCGTTGGCTTCGGCTTCACGCACCATGCGCTCGATTTCGGCATCAGAGAGACCGGAAGAGGCCTGGATGGTGATCTTCTGCTCCTTGCCAGTATCTTTATCCTTGGCCGAGACGTGGAGAATACCATCCGCATCGATGTCAAACGTCACTTCTACCTGGGGCAGACCACGCGGCGCCGGACGGATACCTTCCAGATTAAACTGACCCAGAGACTTGTTGTCGCTGGCGCGCTTACGCTCACCCTGCAACACATGGATAGTCACCGCAGACTGATTGTCATCAGCCGTGGAGAAGACCTGGGACTTCTTGGTCGGAATGGTAGTGTTCTTCTCGATGAGCGCTGTCATCACGCTGCCCATGGTTTCAATACCCAAGGAGAGCGGGGTAACGTCCAGCAAAAGTACGTCATGCTTCTCACCCGCCAAGACACCACCCTGAATAGCAGCGCCCATGGCTACCGCTTCGTCGGGGTTAACATCTTTACGCGGCTCTTTACCGAAGAACTCGGAGACCACCTTCTGCACCATAGGCATACGGGTCTGACCACCCACCAAGATCACATCGTCAATCTCGGAGACCGACAGACCAGAATCCTTAAGGGCGATACGGACTGGTTCGAGCGAATCCTTAACCATGTCTTCTACCAGGGACTCCAGCTTGGAGCGAGTCACCTTGATGTTCATGTGCTTGGGACCGGTCTGATCGGCCGTAATATAGGGCAGATTGATATCGGTCTGCTGGGTAGAGGAGAGTTCGATCTTGGCCTTTTCTGCAGAGTCTTTCAGACGTTGCAGCGCCAGCATGTCGTTACGCAGGTCAATGCCTTGCTCACGCTTGAACTCGTCCACCAGATAGTTGATCAGACGGTTGTCAAAGTCTTCACCACCCAGGTGAGTGTTACCATTGGTGGCCAACACTTCAAAGGTCGTCTCACCCTCGACTTCATCAATTTCGATGATAGAGATATCGAAGGTACCCCCACCCAGATCGTAAACGGCAACCTTGCGCTCACCCTTAACCTTGTTGACGCCATAGGCAAACGCCGCGGCAGTCGGTTCGTTGATGATACGCTTGACTTCCAGACCGGCGATACGGCCAGCATCCTTGGTCGCCTGACGCTGAGCATCGGTGAAATAGGCAGGCACTGTGATAACCGCTTCGGTCACCGGCTCGCCCAGGAAATCTTCTGCGGTTTTCTTCATCTTCTTCAGCACTTCGGCTGAAATTTGCGGCGGGGCCATCTTCTTGCCCTTCACCTCAACCCAAGCATCACCGTTGTCGGCGCGGGTAATGCCATAAGGCATGATCTTCAGATCGCGCTGCACTTCTTCATCTTCGAAGCGGCGACCGATCAGGCGCTTGATGGCAAACAGGGTGTTCTTGGGGTTAGTAACGGCTTGGCGCTTGGCTGGTTGACCGACCAGGATTTCACCGTCATCAGCATATGCAATGATGGACGGAGTTGTACGGTCGCCTTCGGCGTTTTCAATCACGCGCGCGTGGTCACCATCGAGAATGGCAACACAAGAGTTGGTCGTACCCAGGTCAATACCAATGATTCTACCCATTTTAAATCTCCGTAAATCTGCAAAAAAATTGCGGCTAACTTCTCTTCTTAACCTGCTAAGTGGGGATGTAGTGCCACGCTTTCAACTGCTGCGGCTCATTTTTTTCATCCCGCCTCATGGCGTTATTCACGATATGGGGCTCTTATCTGCGGCCTTCAAGAGGCTGAGTACAAAAAACCCACCAAATTTTGGTGGGCTTGGTCAAAACAGCTCTGAAACTCAGGCCTGCACATCAATGCTCGGCGCCTTGGCCACCATCACCATGGCAGGGCGAATGACACGACCATTGAGTTCATACCCTTTTTGCATCACGGCCAGGACTGTGTTGGGCGCCACACTGGCGTTTTCCAGCATGCTCATGGCTTGATGGCGATTCGGATCGAAACTTTCACCTTGTGGATCGATGGCTGCCACCCCAAATTTACCCACAGTATTGAGCATGGAGCGCAACGTCAGCTCCACCCCTTCCAGCGTCGGCTTCAACACTTCATTCTCACGATCAGAGAGTTCCAGCGCACGTTCCAGGCTGTCGATCACCGGCAGCAATTCACTGGCAAACTTCTCCAGGGCAAACTTGTGGGCCTTCTCCACATCCATGGCGGCACGGCGGCGCAAGTTTTCCATTTCGGCAGCCACGCGCAGGGCCCGATCTCGTTCCTCTTGCGCCTTGGCCTCAGCCTCGCTCAGCTTTTGCTCTAATTCGGCCACACTCACCTCGGCTGCAGGCTCGGCCTGCTCAATTAGCATCTCGTCTGCACCCGGCTCTAGGGGCTGTTCAATAGGTTGTTCTTGGTTACTCATGACATCTCCGACACAGCAGTTCTTTACTTGCTGCTTATTATGGGGATGATGTGACAGCTTTCAAGAGCTCATCTTGTTGACGTGTGTTCGCAAGCCCGTGGGCAAAAGAGCGCAAGCCCGAGTTAGCACTCATCTCCATTAGCGTTATACTGCCCCCTCCCTTTGGTATGAGGACACTGGATGTCAACCCACTTTGCGACGGTTGCGCTGATTGGCAAGCCCAATCACCCTGGCACCAATCAGACCCTGAAGATACTGAATGACTTTCTGACCTCGCTCGGGATAGACACGCTAGTGGAAAGCCGTGTCGCGCAACAGTTAGGGGTTTCCCCAGCTCAGGCGCTCGACCTGGTCGATTTGGGCAAGGCCGCCGACTTGGCCATAGTGGTCGGTGGCGATGGCAATATGCTGGGTGCCGCCCGGGTACTGGCTCGCTACGATGTTCCGGTACTGGGTGTCAACCGCGGCAATCTTGGCTTTCTCACCGACCTCTCCCCCCAGGATTTTGAAGCGCCGCTGACCGAGGTGCTCAATGGCCACTACCAGACCGAACAGCGCTTTCTACTCAATACCAGCGTCTATCGCTATGGTGAGCTCAAGGCCTCCAATACGGCGCTGAACGAAGCGGTGCTGCACCCCGGCAAGATAGCGCACATGATCGATTTCGCTGTCCATATCGACGATGTCTTTATGTATAGCCAGCGGGCCGATGGCATCATAGTAGCCACACCCACGGGCTCCACCGCCTATGCGCTCTCGGCTGGCGGCCCCATCCTTACCCCGCAACTCAACGCCATCGCCCTGGTCCCCATGTTCCCCCATACCCTGAGCTGCCGCCCTATCGTCATCGATGCCGACAGCGAGGTGAAATTAGTGGTCTCGCCTGACAACATAGACGATCAGCTGCAGATCAGCTGCGATGGCCATGTCACCCTGGCCGTCCACCCTGGCGATGAGATCATCATTCGCAAATGCCAGTACAAGCTCAGGCTCATTCACCCCACAGGTCACAGCTATTTCAACGTATTGCGCAGCAAGTTGGGCTGGGGCAGCAAACTCTTCTAAAAAAATCGTATCGAACAATTATTCCGCACTTTACTGTATTGATAACCAGTATATACTGGTTATCAATACAGTATTTTTGGTGAGGGATATTCCATGCTGCTTCAGCTCTCAATACAGAATTTTGCCATCGTTAAATTCCTGGAACTGGAACTGCAAGGTGGCATGACCTGCATCACGGGTGAAACCGGCGCGGGTAAGTCGATTGCCATTGATGCCCTGGGTCTGTGCCTGGGTGAGCGCGCCGAAGCTAGCATGGTGCGTCCTGGCGCCGACAAGAGCGAACTCAGTGCCCGTTTCTTGCTGGCTGGCAACCCCACAGCCCGCCTCTGGCTCGAACAGCATGAGTTGGCCGATGAGGAGGAGTGCCTGCTGCGCCGGGTGATCACAGCCGAGGGACGCTCCCGCGCGTATATCAATGGCACGCCGGTTCCCTTAAGCCAGCTCAAGGCTCTAGGCCAACAGCTCATCAATATCCATGGCCAGCACGCTCATCAGTTACTACTTAAGCCTGAATACCAGCTCACCCTGCTGGACGCCTATGCTGGCCACCATGAGCTGCTCAGTAGCACGCGCGAGCAGTACCAACTCTGGCGCCAACTGCAAAATGAGATCCAGCGCTTACAGCAAGACAAGAGCCAACGCGAGGCCCGCCGCCAGTTGCTGGAGTACCAGGTTGAAGAGCTGGACTCATTTGCCCTGCAGCCTGGAGAATTTGCCGAGATAGAGCAGGAGCATACCCGGCTCGCCAACAGCGGTGAAATCGTCAGCGACTGCCAGATCTGCCTGGATCTGCTCTACGACAACGAAGAGGTGACGGCCGCCACCCTGTTAAAGAGTGCGGCCAGCCGTCTTGAAACCCTGTGTAGCCTGGATGAGAGCCTGCAGCCGGTGGCCCAGATGCTGCAAGAAGCGCTCATTCAGGTACAAGAGAGCCAGCACGAGCTGCGCAACTACCTGGAGCGGCTCGAAGTGGATCCCGAACGCTTCAACTGGCTCGAACAGCGGATCTCCCGAGCCATGGAACTGGCCCGCAAACACCACGTTAAAGCCACAGAGCTGGCAAACTGTCATCACAGCTTGCGTCAAGAGCTGGATGCCATCAGTGGCGACGATGCCCGTCTGGATGAGCTACAACAGCAACTCGGGCAGACCCGTGAAGGGTTTCAGCAGGCGGCCCAACGTCTGAGTGCCAGCCGCGCCCGTCATGCCAGTGAACTCTCCGGCCTCATCACCCAGAAGATCCAGAGCCTCTCCATGCCCGATGGCCAACTGCAGATTGCCGTGCATGCCCCCCAAGATGGCACCCCCTCCCCCCTGGGGCTCGATCAACTGGAGTTTCTTGTCACCACCAACCCGGGTCAGCCACTACAACCGCTGGCCAAGGTGGCCTCAGGTGGCGAGTTGTCACGGATCAGCCTGGCCATCCAGGTCATCACAGCCGAGCGGATCGCCACCCCGACCCTGATCTTTGATGAAGTGGATGTGGGCATCAGTGGCCCGACGGCGGCGGTTGTCGGCAAGCTACTGCGGGAACTGGGTAAAGCCACCCAGGTAATGGTGGTCACCCATCTGCCTCAGGTGGCAGGTCACGGTCACCAGCATCTGTTTGTCAGCAAGCAGAGCGATGGCAAGAGTACAGAGACCTGCATGGTGCCATTGACCCCCCAAGGCCGCCTGGATGAGCTGGCCCGTTTACTGGGCGGTGATCACATCACCAGCAACACCCTGGCCAATGCACGGGAACTATTGATCGCATAGGAGGCCAGACACACCAACCGACTTGCAAACAGGAAAGTGCGCCAATCAGTGACGGCGCACTTTTACTTCCCTGCCGTTCCCCGCTATCATCACCCCTGCTTATTGAATTGGATGAAGAATTGGCTCATGCGCAATAAATCCCTGGTGTTTGCCGCCATGACGGCCGCAATGCTGCTTTCCAGCGGCTGTGTCTATAGAATGGATATACCGCAAGGTAACTTTGTTGAACAAAAGCAGGTAGAACAACTGCGCTCAGGCATGAGTCGCGAACAAGTCGAGTATGTGCTGGGTAGCCCCATGCTGGTCGATCAGTTTGATAACAGTACCTGGCATTACCTCTACTACTTCAGACAAGGCTGGAATGATGCCGAGCGTAAAGAACTGCAAGCGCACTTCATGAATGATAAATTGGTCTCTATCAGCGGTGATTTCCCCGCACCTCACGTTTTTAACCGCGGCCTTTAATCTGCAATGCTTTCCGTAAAAAAAAGAGACCCCAGCCTGGGGTCTCTTTTTTTAATTCTCATCAATCCGGCAACTAGCCACTCTTGCGCTCTGGATTGACTCGGCCACCGGTCACTTTATCAGCTCGACCCTCATCCTTGGCTTTATCAGCACGCTTGCGCCGCATCTCGCGAGGATCGGCTGTCAGCGGACGGTAAATCTCAATCCGTTCACCACCGTGCAGCGGCGTATCCAGAGGCACCAAGCGGCTAAAAATCCCCACTTTGAGCTTATCCAGCTCCAATTCAGGGCAGCGATCCAAAATCCCCGACTGGACTATGGCCATGGCCAGGGTCATACCTGGCTCCACTCTCAATGGCACCACATGCTGCTTGAGCGGTAGGGCATAGACCACTTCAACTTTTGCGCTATCAACCACCGTAAACCTCCTTGGCGCGACAGGTAAACGCCTGGACCATAGAGCCCACCAGCTCCTTGAATATCCGGCCAAAGGCCATCTCGACCAATACCGAGCTGAACTCAAACTCCAGCGCCAACTCAACTTTGCAGGCCCGTTCATCCAAGGGCGTAAACTGCCAAATTCCACTCAAATGACGAAACGGCCCATCGATAAGCTGCATATCAATGACCCGGTTGGTCGATAGTGCGTTGCGCGTCGTAAACGCCTTGTGAATCCCCGCCTTGGCGACGACCACTGACGCGACCATCTCCTGATCGGAGTGACTGACCACGCGACTATCGACGCACCCAGGTAAAAACTTCGGATAGCTGGCCACATCATTGACCAATGAATACATCTGCTCGGCACTGAACATCACCAGAGCGCTGCGATTGATCTGAGCCATTGTCTCTCCTTTTCTGTTGAGGCGATTCTAGCATCCAAGACAAAAACCGCATCCGAAATCTAGCCCATCTCCCAACCACCGTGCGTCATGGTTTTACAGGGCCGCTCACCCACGTATAATGGTCGGCTTGATGTAGAGGAAGGTTTACCCGCATGAGTAAAAATAAAAGTAAAGGCACCGGGTCCGGCGGCACCATAGCCCTCAACAAGAAGGCTCGGCACGAATATTTTATTGAAGACAAATACGAGGCGGGTCTGGAGCTGCAGGGCTGGGAAGTCAAATCCCTGCGCGCCGGCAAGGCCAATATCAGCGATGGCTATGTGATAGTCCGTGATGGTCAGGTCTTCTTGTTTGGCGCTAGCTTTACCCCACTGAGCCTGGCCTCTACCCATGTGGTCTGTGACCCGACGCGAACCCGTAAAGCCCTGCTGCATAAGAGCCAAATTGAGCGGCTGATCGGTTTGGTCGAGCGTCAAGGTTATACCCTGATCCCGCTGGCGCTGTATTGGAAAAATGCCTGGGTCAAGATCGAGATCGGCCTGGCCAAGGGTAAAAAAGAACACGACAAGCGTGATGACCTCAAAGAACGCGAATGGCAACGCGACAAAGAGCGCATGATGAAGAACAAGGGGCGTTAAGCCCCAGAAAACTTGGACTTTGTTTCTAGTTTGGCGTACTATCAAATTACACATTGGGGCTGATTCTGGATTCGACGGGACACTCGAAACCCAAGGTGCATGCCGAGGTGCGGTAGGCCTCGTTAATAAACCGCAAAAAATAGTCGCAAACGACGAAACCTACGCTTTAGCAGCTTAATACCCTGCACGAAGCCCTTCTACCCTAGCTTGCCTATGTCCTAGGGGATTGGAAGGTCATCTTTCATAGGATCGCGTGGAAGTCCTGCCTGGGGCGGAAGCGTTAAAACCAATCAGGCTAGTCATTCGGTGGCGTGTCGGTCCGCAGCTGGATGGCGAATGTAAAGACTCGACTAAGCATGTAGTACTGAGGATGTAGGTTTTTCGGACGCGGGTTCAAATCCCGCCAGCTCCACCAATACGGAAGGCCCTGAGAAATCAGGGCCTTTTTCTTTGGTTCGGCGGGAAGTGTCACACTGAGGTGTGTCGAGACGCTCAATTGCTGACGCACTCCCGTAACTATAATTTGGCGGGTGGGATATACCCTATGAATGGTGACAAGTTCATTCCGATCCTGCAAAGCCGCGTCCCTGGACTCCTCGCCATCTATGCCTTTGGCAGCCAGGTACAAGGTTCAGCCGGTCCAGAAAGTGACCTCGACCTCGCGGTCCTGGTCGCCGGTTACGCCGATCCATTCACCCTGTTTTCGCTCGCCAGTGAGCTGGCGGAATTGGCGGGTTGCCCGGTTGATCTGCTCGACTTGCGGGCAGCATCGACTGTCATGCAGTATCAGGTCATTACCACAGGAGAACGTTGGTGGGCGCGCGATCTTCAGGCTGCGTTGTTTGAAACCGCCATTCTCAGTGAAAAAACTGCACTGGACAGCGCCCGAGCCGGATTGCTGGATGATATTCAACGAAGGGGAAGCGTGTATGGTGGATGACGTACTGATCAATAAGGCTGCGACCATTGAACGTTGCGTTGCGCGCGCTCGCGAAGAGTACGATGCTAACCCATCCAGTTTTGCCACCGACTATACCCGGCAAGATGCCGCTATTCTCAACATCCAACGCGCCTGCGAAGCCGCACTCGACATGGGGCAGCACCTCATTCGCCGCGAACGCCTCGGCGTGCCGCAAAGTGCCCGTGACGTATTCACTCTGCTGGCCCAAGCCGGTTGGATTGCGGCCCCTCTAGCCGATAACCTCAAACGCATGGTGGGCTTTCGCAATATCGCCGTACATGACTATCAGGCCCTGCAATTGCCGATAACCGTCAGCATCATCGAAAAACATCTTCACGAATTTCTGCTCTACAGCAAGGCGCTGCTACAACGAGATGCCGTAAATCAGCAGGCTGGCCATCCGTTATCGCCCTCCGCCTGAAATTAGCCGAACCCATTAGCCGAGCACTATCCCGCATAGTGTCTGGCTAGCCTGGCGCTACGGGCAGAGTGATAAACTAAGTTCAGGCTGGGACAGCCTGTCGCCGAGCCATCCCATACACAAACGCCACCTCAAGGGTGGCGTTTAACTGTGTCACTATCTCAATCTGAACGGCTCAGAGCGCCAGACGGAGGATCTGCTTGACGTCATCCGGTGTGATATCGCTGTGTTCGCCCAGCGCCACATGGCCGTGCTCGGTCAGCTTGGCGGCAACCTTCTCGATCACCTCCTCGCCCAGACCGTAGGCCGAGAGCCGCACCGGGTTGCCCATGGCAGTGAAGAAGGCTTCGGTCTGCGCTATCGCGGCCCGGGCTTTTTGCTCTTCACTGCCGTCACGCACATCGAACACCCGCTCGGCGTACTGGGCCAGCTTGGCCTGCTTGGCGGCGAACTTGTGCTTCCACACTGCAGTCTGAACTATGGCCAGGGTCTGGGCATGGTCCAGTCCGCACAGAGCCGTAAGCTCGTGACCAATCATGTGGGTCGCCCAGTCGGTCGGCACACCCGTGCTCAGGGTACCGTTGAGCGCCATGGTCGCGGTCCACATCAGGTTGGCTCGCACGTCATAATCCAGGGGATTAGCCAGCGCCGCCGGCCCCTCTTCGATCAGGGTGCGCAGCAGCCCTTCGGCAAAGCGATCCTGCACCTTGGCCTTAACCGGATAGGTGGTGTACTGCTCCAGAGTATGCACGAAGGCATCGACCACGCCGTTGGCGATCTGGCGCGCCGGTAGCGTATAGGTAGTCACCGGATCCAGGATAGAGAAGCGCGGCTGCACAAACGGCGAGAAGAAGAAGAGCTTGTCCTGGGTCGCCGCCTTGGTGATCACAGCCCCGTTGTTCATCTCAGAGCCGGTAGCGGCCAGCGTCAGTACGGTACCCAGCGGCACCGCATCGCCGATCTGGCTGCCGTAGGTTTGCAGAATTTCCCAAGCATCCCCCGGATAACGGGCCGCAGCGGCAATAAACTTGCTGCCGTCGATCACCGAGCCGCCGCCCACCGCCAGTATGTAGTCGATACCCTCGGCCTTGACCACCTCGACCGCCTGCATCAGGGTCTCGAAATGGGGGTTAGCCTCGATGCCGCCAAATTCCGAATAGCTGCGGCCCGCCAGTGCAGCATGGACCTGGTCCAGCACGCCGTTCTTCTTGATGCTGCCGCCACCATAGGTGATGAGCACCTTGGCATCGCTGGGGATCTCCTCGGCCAGCTTGGCAATCTGCCCTTGACCGAAGTGAATGCGCGTCGGGTTGAAATAGGTAAAGTTGTTCATCGTATGCCCTTGTCTCGTCTGAGGTGCCGATAGGAATACACGGCGGCGCCAGAAGCATGCCGTGGATGACGACTATCATAATAGTTGCTAGATTAGCTGCCGGTAAGCCGCATTTATGGCAAATGCTTGCCTATTCCTGCCAACTTCATGGCAACCATACAGCAAGGAGAGATGGGAATGTCATTAGCCGCTGCCATGCAAGGCTACGTCGAGCAGATGGGACTGCAGCAACTGGAAGGATCCATCGCCACCCGGCTGCCGGGGGTGCGCTTTTTTCGCACCTCACGAGGCAATCCACGCCAGCCTCTCACCTATCAATCGGGCCTGCTCATCATGGGGCAAGGCAACAAGATCATTCATCTGGGGGAGCAGCAGGTGGCCTATGGTCCCGACTCCTATCTGGTGGTCGGCGTACCCCTGCCGCTGGAGTGCGAGGCGCACTGCAGCCCCGAGCAGCCGATCCTCGGGCTGGCAGTCGATATCAATGCCCAGTCACTGCATCAACTGGTAGAGCGGCTGTTTCCACCCGAGGCACCGATGGAGCCCTGCCGTGCCATTGAGTGCGGCCTCTCCAGCGTCAGCCTGTCATCGCCCTTGCTAAGTGCCTGCGAACGTCTGCTCGGCGCCCTGGCTGACGAAGCCGAAGCCACCATTCTCGGCCCCGGTATACTGCAGGAGATCCTCTATCGCGTACTGACCGGCCCCAACGGTTATGTGCTGCTGGAGCTGGCCCGTCACGATGGCCACTATGCCCGCATCGCCCGGGTGCTGGGGCACATTCATCGCGACTATGCCGCCCCGCTAACGGTGGAGGGACTAGCCACCGAGGCGCACATGAGCGTCTCGTCGTTCCACCGCGCCTTTCGTCAGGTGACGCGGGTGTCACCGCTGCAGTACATGAAGCAAATTCGCCTCAACCGGGCACGGGAGCTGATCCAGCGAGAAGGGCGCGGCATAGCCGAGGCCGCCGCCCTGGTCGGCTATAACAGCCCCTCCCAATTCAGCCGTGAATACAAACGCCATTTTCAGAATAACCCGCGTTCAGATCAGAGCGGCGGTTAAGCCCAGCCACCAGCTCCTTAACAATAGCCGTCACCACAAGTATCAAAAATTCTGCCGCAGCACTCAGCTACTCTCACCACCCACTTAAGCGGGAAACCATGGGGGGGATTTGTCGGCGCGATTGGACTCGAGTTAATTAGGTTTCATATGGCCAATATCTCATCTATCCTAATCAAGCAGCGCACTCAGCGATAAAAGTATTTGCGCCCTCCTCTGCCAAGCCACTGTTGCGTAGACATGCCAGCGTTCGTAGCCATGCCAATGTTAAGTGGCTTTCAACATGACGTTCATTAACTCAAGGTAAGTGACGATGAAAACCATTCTATCCCTGGCTTGTATCCTCTTCGCCATGACAGCTTCTGCGGCCGATTGTCAAAAGACGGCGCGCGGCAGGACTATATGCGCCAATGGCGAGCAAGCCGCCAGCTATAACTCCCGCACAAACACGGCTCATAAAACCGAACAGAATAGCGCTGGTGTCAATACGACACAGACCAGCAAAGGGGGCGAGGCGAAAACCAAGAATGGCAAGGGCGTTGTCCAAGGTGCTAACGGCACCACGTGTATAAAAACGGCAAACAAGCAAACCTGCAATTAATAGCCGAGGACGGTATCGGCTATGGGTAACACCGGAATACGCCTTACCGATACGTCTGCGCTCATAGCCAAGGCCCTGACCATTCAGGGCCTTGTGCTTTAGTGTCGACACCCTCCACCCAGGTCAGGTCAGGTCAGGTCAGGTCAGGTCAGGTAGTAACGCCAGGCACGTACCGGCTCGGAATAACCGATGCGCTGACAAAAGGGCGCCAAGTCATGATTGACCTGCTCCAGGCTCACTGCTGGCTCACCCTCCTGCTCACACCAGGTCACAAACTCCTGGCTGTTGAAGATGAAGTGATCCCCATGCTGATCGGCGTGGGACTCGATAATCGCAACCGCATGTTCCATATCCATAATGGGCCTCTGGCATGAGTGACCGGTTACCCCAAGTATAGCGGCCTGCCGCGCAACTGGCCCCAGCATCAGGGTTCACCTCACCAAGGTTTGCGCGCCAGGTAAGAACCAGGCTCGATTTGACAGAACCTGGTGGGTTGACAGGGGGCGCGCCACTCCGCCCCTACGGCTTGGGCTGGGCCAGTTGGTAGTAACTTACGCTCAATTTGAGAGTAGAGACCTTGGCAAAACCCTTGATGCCCACATAACTCTGCACGCCAGCAGGCAGGGTGCAGCTCTCACGACTGCTGGCCGAGAAGGGGCGACAGTCGTACTGGCTGGCCGAGGGTTTACTCCCCTTGCGCACATAGAGATCCGCATCACCAGTCCCCGATAGGGTAATGGTCAAGCTGTTCCCCTCTGAGTTGAACGGCCCGTAGTAGAGCCACTTGCCCTTGGCGACCGTAGCGGAGAACTCCTGCGTCTTGCGCTCGAGTTTCGGTGGAGTGGAGCTATCACCGCACTGCACCCCGACTGCCTTGAAAGCCGCCGCGACGGCTTTTTCATCGAGCTTATCATCCACGGCCGCATGGGCTACCCCGCACGCCGCCTCGTTGAAACTGCTCTGCGCCGTCCAGTAGTGCTGATTGGCACGGGCAAACACCACGAAGGCCTGGCGGATACTCCAGCCGGGCGTCGTCGCCAGCAGATAGAAGGCCCGGTTGAAAACCCCGGAGGAGTAGTGCACATCCATACCCGGCCGGAACTTGCTCGCCTGCTCGATACTGACCCCATCCAGGCTAGGCCTCTCCAGATAGCGCAGGGCGCCCTGCCCCTTGAGGATGGTGCTCCCCACCTGCCAATCCACCTGACACGCCCCCTGGCTGTCCATTTGGTGCAGACACTCGGCAGCCTCACCCGCCATGTCAGAGAAGGCCTCATTGATGCCTCCCGATTGGCCAGAATAGTTGAGGCCGGCATTCTGCTCGGTAAAGCCGTGACTCACCTCATGGCTGACCACATCCAGCGCCACCAGCGGGTAGAAGCTGCGTGCGCCATCGCCAAAGGTCATGGCTTGACCATCCCAAAAAGCATTCTCATAATTGCGTAAATAGTGAACCTTTAAGGTCAGTGGCTGCTTAAGCGGCGCCACGCCCAGCCACTCCTGATAGAGACGATAAACTTCATGGCCAAAGGCATGGGCATCATTAAGTGGCGAATAGGCGCCATTGATGGCGAGCCCCGGGCTCTCCCAGCAGCTGAAGTGGTAAGGCTCACTCCCGTTGCTGCCATGCTGTAAGTCTATGGTGGTCACTTGCGCCGATTGCAGGCGACAATCGCTCCCTTGGGCCATCACCTGCAACCCAGGGAAACGCTCACCGTAGCGATAGAGACCCGTCTTCAGATTGCCCCCCGGTCCTGTGGCCAAAGTCTCATGGGTCAGCCCATCATACTGCGCAATCAGCTCGCCGCTGTTGGCGTCCAGCAGCACCACTGGACGGATTGGCCCCTGGCTGCCATGGGAGAGAAAGGTCACCAGATAGGCCAATCTCTCAGCTTGCCCATCCAGCGTCACCACCAACTCGCTGCTTATGCGGCTCACCCGCTTGGCATCCGGATAGAGCGCCCTGGCCTGTTGCTCGGCCTGCTTGGGATCATAGGCTGGCTGCACGCTGGCTAGCGTGATCTGCTCAGCGACTCGTCCTGTCACCGCCGGAATGCGTGGGTTACGCCTCTGGTGCTCGACTATTTCGCCCCCCAACACCCGGACACCACGATAGTATTGCCACTTGCGTAGATGATCGGCACTCGCCGCCACCAACCCAGCCTGGGAGGGGCGCGCCCGAAACTCCATCTCGGCGCTTGCCAACTGGGCCAGTGAATGTGTTGACCAATTCAGATAGGAGGCATCGCGCCATTGCGCGGCCTGAGCAACAGATGACCAAACGGGAGAAATGAGTATGCCTAGCAACGAAAGGTGAAAATAACGATGTGAGTTATGCAACATGAGTAATCCTTGATAAATAAAACAGTGTCACCAACCCGGAATAGGTTGGCAGTTCACTATTATCGAATTACTTTTATTTGCCCTTGCGGTTAATGACAGTGATGTAATATCTAACCATAGGCAATGCTAAAAATAGCAGGCGATGCATTATGGGTAAATAAAAAAGCCCGGATCTTATTCCGGGCTTGGTCACGACCTAACTTACGGTTTGGTATAATAAGTGACAGAGAGCTTATAAGTGGAGGTACCACTAAAGCCTAGCACCCCGACATAGATATCTGAGCTTGGCAGTAAACTGCAACGCTCGGCACTATCTCGCTCAAAGGGACGGCAATCATATGTCGTCTCGGTCGGCTTGGCGCCGCGTCGCACATACAGATCCGAATTACCTACCCCCGTTAGCTGGGCAATCAAAGAGCGGTTCACACTCTTGAAGGGGCCATAGTAGTGCCACATACCCTGTACCAGATCACCTGAGTACTCTTTGACCACTGGGGTGACAAAACCAACACATTTTGCACCGACCTGAGCCAGAGTATCCCGGATCACCTTTTTCTCAGCACCCGAACCATATCCCAGTTCTGAAGCCGCATACTCTACACCACAAGCGGCGTCATTAAAGTCGCTCGTGCTGGTCCAGTAGTTTTGGTTAGCCTTGGCAAATACCTGGAAGGTCTTCTTCACCCCCCAACCCGGCTGCGAGGAAAGCAGGTAAAACGCCTTGTTATAGACGCCTGAGGAGTAGTGAACATCCATATACGCATTGAAATCAGCGGCGTTATCAATTGAGATGCCATCCTGCGGCGGATTATCCATATAACGCAGGGCGCCCTGCCCCTTAAATATGGTAGCGCCAACCTGATAATCCACTGTGCAACTACCATCGGCCTTGGCGGTCCGATAACACTCGGCGGCTTCACCGGCAATATCAGAGAAGGATTCGTTAAGCCCGCCCGATTGTCCCCAATACTGCAACCCAGAGTTCTGCTCGGTGAAACCATGGCTGACTTCGTGACTGACTATATCCAAAGAGACCAGCGGGTAGAACCTAGTCTCCCCATCACCGAAGGTCATGCTGGTACCGTCCCAGAAGGCATTTTCATAGCCGTTGCCATAGTGAACCTTCATCAACAGCTGGAAGGTCAAAGGCGTCGTCTTCAGCCAATCCTTGTACATATTGAACACGATATTGCCGAAGTAGTGGGCATCATTAAGCGGTGAGTAAGCACCATTGATCGCCTGGTAGTTATTTCGGACACAGGTAAAGGAAAAGGCGTTACTGCCCTCAGTGCCATGATCCAAATTGACCGTTCTGACATTCGGCGTTTCCAGGCTGCACGTTGTACCATTTTTGGTCACATCCAACTTGGGATATTGGGTCCCGTAGATATAGCGACCCGTTTTAGTATTTCCCCCTGGTCCTGTACCAATCTGTACATGGGTCAAACCATCGAAGTTACGCAATACCACTCCAGTCTGGGCATCCAGCAAGATATTGGGGCGCTTCGGACCCTCTTTGGTGTCGGCAAAAAAGGTCACCAGGTAAGCCAGCGTCTCTTTTGCCCCCTGAACATCGATGACCAGTTCAGTTTTTGCCCGCTTAACGTTAACGGCATCAGGATAGAGATCCAGTGCGGTCTGCAGCGCCGTCTCTTTGTTCAAACGCGGAGTAAGCTTACTCAGGCTCAACCCTTCAACTACTGAGCCTGTCACGGCAGGAACCGAGGTCGCCGGTTTGGCGTGTTCGATCAGTTCTGCGCCCAGTACACGGATCCCTTTGTAATACTGGTATTTTCGCAGGTGGGCTGTGGTGGCAAGCGTTTGAGTTGGATTCTTCGGAAGAAAGCGATTCGCGCTCCCTTGAACACTCTGCTTGGCGCCGGATACCAGGGTTGACGTGCTGGCATCAACCCAAGTTGCGGCGGATGCGGCTAAAGACATCAGTGTTCCAGTCAACCCCAGTGCTACGGAAACTAACACTGATAACGTTTGCTTTTTATGTGATCTCACAATTATCCCTCCATGACATTATATTTTATGTTCGGTATTAGGTAACACCTGACTAGGGAATAAATAACCCCCATCGCCTTTGCAAGGTCGAATTAAATAAAAACCAGTCAAAACAGCTATAGGTGTCACCTAGCGCCACACGCTATAGCATTCTCATTAATTTAACAGTGCAAGATATAACAGGCTTCCGATTGAAAAGAAGAATACACCATGATGCATGACAAGCATTATTTAACTACTAATTAGTTATCAAAAACATCAATAAACACAACTTATTGATTATTAAGTAAATATTTAAATATCAACCAAGTCACCGACTATTAATTCATCACTTAAAATAATTTTTTGTTAAATTTTTAAATAAAAAACAGAATAATTTACTGTGGAAATTGAGTTTTTGATTTTCCCGTCAAATCTGACAGTGTCATCTGTTTCAAAATAAAAAAGCACCCGATAGATACCTCCTGGTGCTTTATTATCCTAAATAGACAAGGTGTTGTGATTACATTTTACGCATGTTGATATTCATGATCTGGATGCGATAGGCAATCTGACGCGGGGTCATGCCCAGCAGGCGGGCGGCATTCCAGGGCCCCAAAGAGGCGTCGCGCCATTGTGCGGCTGAGGCTGGGATTGGATGGCACAGAGTAATGAACTCAGCATTGTGGTAGCGAATAAACAGCGTGGTGTTTGCAACATGAGTGATCGTTGGCAAATTAGTTAGCGTTGTGGCCAAGAAAATGGCCAGGCATAAACCCGCCTGGCCATTTAATATCAGGGTTGATAATGACTCACGGCCAACTTAAAACTCGACGTGCCGCTAAAGCCACGCACCGCCACATAAATATTATCCGCGGCAGGGACAGAACAACGCTCTGTACTGTCCCGAGAGAAGGGACGGCAATCAAAGCTCTCCTCACTAGGAAAGGCTCCATTCAGGACATACAGATCGGCATTGCCTGTGCCACTCATCTCGGCCACCAGAGGCCCGGTAACACTGGTAAACGGGCCATAAAAAACCCACTCACCTTGACGCAAATTGGCCGAATAGGTATCCACCTGCGCGGTTAGCGGACAGCTGACCCCCACTTGCTGAAAGCTGTTGCGTACCGCCTCGATACTGAGTCCCAGATCCGCCGCCGCATATTGCACGCCACAAGCCCCGGAGTTGAAATCAGTGGTACTTAGCCAATAGTTTTGGTTCGCCTTGGCAAACACCTTGAAGGCGTTTTTTACTCCCCAACCAGGCTCATTGGCCAACAAATAGAAGGCCTTGTTATAAACCCCTGAAGAGTAATGCACATCCAGCTCATCATTATAATCGGCCGCCTGATCGATGGAGAGACCATCTTGTGGTGGATTACTCATGTAACGCAGTGCACCTTGCCCCTTCATGATGGTCGCCCCAACCAAAAAGTCCACCTCACAGCTGCCATCCGGCTTGCTGGAGCGATAACACTCGGCAGCCTCACCCGCTATGTCGGAGAAAGCCTCATTGATCCCGCCGGACTGGCCCCAATATTCCAGCCCTGAGTTCTGCTCGGTAAAACCATGACTCACCTCATGACTCACCACATCCAGCGCCACCAGCGGATAAAACTGGGAGCCCCCGTCGCCAAAGGTCATGCTACTGCCATCCCAGAAGGCATTGCTGTAGCGGTTACCATAATGGACCTTCATTTGCAGCCGGAAGCTCAAGGGGGCGGTATTGAGCCACTCTTGATACATTTTGTAGACCAGATTACCGAAGAAGTGGGCATCATTGAGCGGTGAGTAAGCGCCATTGATGGCCTGGTAGTTGTTTTTAGAGCAGGTGAAGCTAAACGCCTGACTGCCCGCGGTGCCGTGATTAAGATCTATGGTCTTTACATTCGGGGTTGCCAGTGTGCAGGTACTGCCCTTCTTGGTCAGATCCAATTTAGGATACTGAGTTCCATAAAGATAACGTCCAGTCTTGCGATTTCCGCCCGGCCCGGTGCCAATCTCGACATGGGTCAAACCATCATACTCCTGCAACACGACACCACTCTGCGCATCCAATAACAGGAATGGACGCTTAGGGCCGTCAGGCGTGTGAACCATAAAGTTCACCAGGTAAGCCAGTTTTTCTTGGGGACCTGGTACGCTGATCACCAGCTCGACCTTAGCCCCCTCGACTCGATCCGCATCAGGGTAATGATCCAGCGCCGTCTGCAAGGCCAACTCTTTGCTCAAGCGCGGTGTCAGCTGCTTCAGCGTCAAGCCCTCGACAACCAAACCGGTCACGGGCGGCACTGTGGCTGCGGGTTTGGCGTGTTCAATGATCTCGGCCCCCAATACCCGGACCCCCTTGTAATATTGCCATTTGCGCAAGTGCGGTGAACGCTGCAGGCTCTGCTGCGGATGGCGCGGCAAGAAACGATTATTGCCAGAGCTCAACGCACTCTGTCTGGCTTGCAACACGCTAGCAGAGGCTCCCGCCTCCACCCAGGTAGCCGCAGGCGCCGTCAGCGCGAAGAGGGAGCAGGAGAGCGCCAGCGTGGTAGTTAATATGGTTGTTGTGGTGTGCGCCTTAGAATTATTCATTATTAATATCCTTCCCTGAAATTAATCGAAATTCATCTACCAATAATCAAACCCTGCCGATTCGAATTAACTCCCCTTGAATAAAAATATTTTAATTTGGCGCAATGGAATATAAGTCCATTGACCAACCACACAGACACAGGCTCCTTGTTTCAGTGTGCACACCCTCACGCTAATACTATTAGCTCGCGGTTAAAAGCATTAATTAGCAAGAACAAAACCCTGACATTCATGTGGCAACATTTTATTCCAATGTGACAATCACATGGCATAGATAACAAAAAAATGGGCAGTTAATATCAATCTATTGATTTTTAATGAATTAAAAACCAATGCGCCGCACACGCCCAAAGCGTGATAACGGTCACATCTGATATATGGCCTCACGATTCCCGTCGGCTAAACAGAACATCTGACCAGCAGGCCCGGTGCCACACCCAAAAACCTGCCACAAATGACAGGCAGCCGTGCATAAAAAAACGCCTTCTTTTGAGGAAGGCGATTTAGGAGTTGCTGTTGGTGCGATAGCGAAGTGCACCGGCCGAGCCGACCGTCACATCTTGCGCATGTTGATATTCATGATCTGGATGCGATAGGCAATCTGACGCGGGGTCATGCCCAGCAGGCGGGCGGCCTTGGCCTGCACCCAACCACAGCGCTCCAGGGCGGCAATCAGACGCTGACGCTCATCCAGTTGCGGATCGTTAAAGTCCATCTCGGTGCTGGCCTGACGTGCCACGGTTGTGCCGCTGCTGGCGGGCATCCGTGGCTCCTGATTATTGTTGTTGAACACCACCACGTCTCTGTCTATGAGCCCGGACTCGGACATGATGGAGGCGCGCTCCAAACAGTTCTCCAGCTCCCGGACGTTGCCCGGCCAGTCGTGGCCCAGCAGCAGACGCAATGCGCCATCGCTGATCTTGATCTCGCGTCCCTGCTTGTGGGAGAGCTTGCTGACCAGGAAACGGGCCAGCTCAGGAATATCTTCCAGCCGCTCACGCAGCGCGGGCAGTTGAATCGGCATCACATTGAGTCGGTAGTAGAGATCCTCACGGAAGCGCCCCTGCCGCACCTCATCTTCCAGGCTGCGGTTGGTGGCGGCCACGATGCGGACATCCACCGAAATCGTCTCGCTGCCGCCGACCCGCTCCATTTCGCCCTCTTGCAGTATGCGCAACAACTTGGCCTGGAAGGGCGCACTGATCTCGCCGATTTCATCCAGGAACAGGGTGCCCCCATCGGCCAGTTCGAAGCGCCCCTTGCGCATCTTCACCGCCCCGGTAAACGCCCCCTTCTCGTGACCGAACAGTTCACTCTCCAGCAAGGAGTCAGGCAGGGCGGCACAGTTGAGCTTGACGAAGGGGCCGGAGGCGCGAGGTGAGTTGTAGTGGATAGCGTTGGCAATCAGCTCCTTACCGGTACCACTCTCGCCACGCACCAGCACTGTGGTATCCCACTTGGCAACCTGGCGAATGGAGTCGAAGATCTGCCGCATGACCACCGTCTGGCCCACCATGTTGTCAAAGCCATATTGACTGCGCACCTTACGCCGCAAACTGTCCCGCTCGGTGCGGATCGCCTCATGAGCCTGGTGCGCCTGGCCCACCAGACGCACTGTCTGGGCCGTCAGATTCGCCACCATCTCGAGAAACCGAGTGCGGGCCGGTAGCCCCTCTTCGTCAGCCGACAGGGGCTGGGCCGCCAGCACGCCTATGGGGCGACTGTCGGCGCCGGGAATGGGCACACAGATGAAGGGCAAGCCATAGTCATAGAGATTCAGGCGGTCGAGAAAGCGCGGATCATCGGCCACGCGCGGTATCACCAAGGAGTGGCCCTGATGCATGACAGTGCCAAGAATGCCCTCCCCCATGCGATAGCGCACCCCACGCACATCCTTGATCACCTCGGCATCGATGCCATGCATGGCCTGGACAAACAGGGCGCTGCGATCATGGTCAAACAGGGAGACCATGCCATATTGCATCTGGGCGTGATCGTGCAGGCTCTGCAGCATGGCGCCCAGGGTCTGCTCCAGATCCAGGGAGCGACTGAGCACCACGCTGATCTGATGCAGGGCGTTGAGCTGCTGCTGCATGGTCAAACTACGATTGGCGGTCTGGGGCGCCGCAGCGGAAGTGAAGTTGCTCATTTAAATAGCCTCCTGGCAATGCAGCAACGGAAGACGCAGGCGGATGCAACACCCACCCAACTCACTCTGGGTCACCTCGATCACACCCTTGTGATCCGTGATGATGCTCTGCACCAAGCTGAGTTCGATCCCCCCAGAACACTCGGCAGAGAGGGCGGTGAAGGGTTGTAACAATTTATGGGAAGCCAGAGCCTCCGGCGCGGGACCATTATCGTCCACACTCAGACTCAACTCATGGCTCTGAACCTTGACCTCCAGCCGCACCCTCCCGCGTTCTGCCCCCCCCCGCTCGATCCCCACCAATAGGCAGGCTCGTTCCAGCAGCAGGCAGAGGGCGGTCAGCAAGCGCAGCCTTTGCCCGGCCAGCTCGATGTCAAATTCGGGAATATCGATCTGCAAAGAGAGCTGGCCGCTACGACTGCGCGGCAGGAAAAGATCCTGCAGATCCCGCAGTACCTCCTGCAGCAGGAAGTGGGAGCGCTTGACCACCTGCAAGCGCGGCCGGCAGGCATCCAGACGACGCATGGCCTGCGTCCCCTCGTCCAGCGCCACCTTCATGGCCAACTGGTTACGCGGCTCGCTATCCGGCGTCAGGCGCAACGCCGCCCGCAGCAGGTTGAGCGGGGCCTGCATCTGCACCAGCGCCGCATCCAGGGTCTCACTCACGGCCGCCAGCATCTTCTGCTCTTCAATCTCGCCACGCAGGTGGGCCAGGCGCATCTGCTCTATCTGCTCCCGACGCTCGGTGAGATCGGCAATGATGAGCAGGGTGCAAGGGCGCTTGCCCTCACCAAAGTAGTGGCTCGCCTCTTCGTTGAGCTCCAGCAGGGATTCACTGATCACACTGAACCAGCGCTGCTGTCCACGGATCACCACGGGACGCCACTGCTCAGGAGTCAAGGTAGTTCCGGTGAACTCGGTGCCAAAACCCAGCACAGAGAAGGGCTCCGCCCCCTTCAGATCGGTGCGCAACGTCTTGTAGACCAGATTATCCAATACCACCTGGTTCTCTTCATTCAGCACGGCCACAGCCCAGGGCGCAGCGTTGAGTACAGCTTCGATCAGTGCCATCTGGTTGTGTACCCGCTGCTCCAGGGCAAAGCGGGCGCTGATGTCACGGTGCATCCCCAGGAAGTGAGTGATCTGGCCATCGCCGCCTATGACAGGCGTGACCGTCACCTCGGCCAAATAGACGGAGCCATCCTTGCGCTTGTTCAGCAACCGCCCCACCCAGGGGCGACGATCCTGCAGCTGCTTCCATAACTCTTCATAACGGGCCCGGGGCGTCTGCTGGCTGGAGAGAATGTTGTGGTTGCGCCCCTTGAGCTCACCACGGCGGTAACCGGTCAGGCGGCAGAACGCCAGGTTGCAATAGAGGATGTGCGCCTTGGGATCGGTGATGGAGATGGCAATGGAGGATTGCTCCACTACCTCCAAAAAGAGCTCTAGGGGCAGGATCTGCAGCGCGTGTTGGAGCGCCTGGTGATCGAGGCTCAATTCGCTGGCCGGCTCGGTCTGCAGGGCTGTCATCTGGCTCATGGAAACTCCTCGGATGGCCTGCGGTGAGGCTTGGTCTCAACCGCTGTGTGCTATCTGACAATTTGTCTGCTCTGTCGCTCATGACGGAGCTAAATGTCAGTCTCAGATGAGCAAAAGCAATTCCTGTGCCCACCCACAGCCGCCCCCGCAGCAAGCCGCCATTTTTGTCATGTTTCGCGCCAAAACCATGCAAATAGAGGGGGTTTGTCTGGCCTTTGTCGCGGCCATTGTCGGATTTGTTAGCCGGTTTATGCCCACTATCGCCCACATCGCACCAAGATGGGGCTTGCGCGCAGCAAGTGCGTGACCATGGCATAAAAATCGCAGCACTGGTGGCAGTTAACATTGCACAAGGAATGCGCTGTCATGAAAGAACTGCTGTTGATCGCCCTGGCCAATGGCTTGGTCAATAACGTGGTGCTATCCCGATTTCTGGGCTTATGCTCCTTCATGGGGGTGTCGAACAAGGTTGAATCGGCTATGGGTATGGCCATGGCGACCACCTTCGTCCTCACCATGTCCACCTGTGTGGGCTGGCTACTGGAACATCTGATACTGCAACCCCTGCACCTGGAGTATCTGCGACTCCTCGCGTTTATCCTGGTGATCGCCTCCCTGGTGCAGCTTACCGAGTTGTTTGTTGCCAAGCAGAGCCCAGCCCTGCACCGGACTCTGGGGATCTTCCTGCCGCTTATTACCACCAACTGTGCCGTACTGGGGATAGCCCTGCTGACGGTGCAAGAGAAGCTCTCTCTTCTGGAAACCCTGGTCTACGGCCTGAGTTCTGCGTTGGGCTATTCATTGGTGATTATCCTCTTTGCTGGCCTGCGCCAGAGACTGGATAGCGCGGAAGTCCCGGCCCTGTTCCAAGGCGCCCCCATCAGTTTTATCACAGCAGGCACTCTGGCAATGGCCTTTGCCGGATTTGCTGGCCTAGCTGGCTAAGGAGAAAAGAGATGCTAACCCTGTTTGCAATCCCCATCTTGGCAGCCGTGATTGGCTATGCTCTCGGCTTTGCCGCCATCCATCTTAAGGTTGAAGGCAATCCGATAGTCGAAGAGATAGCGGCGCTGTTACCCAATGGCCAATGTGGCCAGTGTGGCTTTCCTGGCTGCGGCCAGGCGGCGCTCGCCATGGCTGAAGGAAATGCGGCGCCTAACTGCTGTCCACCTGGCGGGCAGGCGCTGGGGGAAAAGATTGCAGCCATTCTGGGCGTCTCGCTTGATGCGGGCGCCAGCCGCGGACCCATGCTGGCCGCCATCGACATGGCGGGCTGTGATGGCTGTGGTCGCTGCTTCAAGGCCTGCTCCTACGATGCGATTGTCGGCACCACACGGCAGATGCATGGCGTGATAGCCGATGCCTGTACCGGGTGTGGCGCCTGCGTCTCAGTCTGTCCTCACAATGGTATCGCGCTCTACCCCGACCCTCAGTATGCCGCGAATGGTCCGGCTAAACCGCAAGCCAACCGCCAGCAAGGAGTCCACCATGCTTAAGGCCAAGATCCGCCCACATGGCGGCATTCACCCCGACAGTCACAAGCTGTTATCCAGCGAGGTGAGCATCCGTCCTTTGGCTAACCCCAAACGCCTCATTCTTCCTCTGCGCCAACATGCGGGCGCCCCGGCCACGCCGGTCGTGACCCTGGGCGACCGGGTCAGCGCCTATCAGCTGGTAGCCAAAGCCAACGGACGCTTCTCCATGCCCATCCACTCCCCGCTCAGTGGTGAAGTGAGTGGCGTCACGGAGCAGAGCATCATCATCAAGGTTGACGCTGAACAACAGGGCAGTGCGACCCCGCTGAATCGGGATATCAGCCTGCTGGATCGGCAAGCCATGATCGATCTGGTGGCCCAGGCGGGTATTGTCGGTATGGGCGGCGCCATGTTCCCGACCGCCGACAAGTTGAAGCTCTCTTTGCAACACGACATCACCACGCTCATCATCAATGGCAGTGAGTGCGAGCCCTACCTGACCTGTGATGATCGCCTGATGCGCGAGCAGGGGGAACTGATCCTGGGCGGGCTGCGCTACATGATGCAGATGACGGGGGCAACACAAGCCTATATTGGCATTGAAGCCAACAAGCCCGAGGCACTGGAGCGTATGGACGCCCTCTGTGCCGATGAGTCCAATATTGATGTGGTGGAGCTGCCTGCCCTCTACCCAATGGGGTCAGAGAAACAGTTGATTGAAGCCGTCACCGGTCTGCAGGTACCCAGCGGTAAACTCTCTGCCGAGCTGGGCATCTTGGTGCAGAACGTGGCCACCTGTATCGCCGTATTTTCCACTCTGCGCTTTGGTCGCCCCCTCACCCACAGGGTCATTACTGTCAGCGGTGAAGCTATAGAGCAGCCAGGCAATGTATTGGCGCCTATTGGTATGCCTGTCTCCGAGATCATAGCCCAGTGTGGCGGCTTGAAGAGCACTCCCAGCCGCATTGTGCTGGGTGGCCCCATGATGGGGCGCGCCATCACCGATGTGCACTCCCCCGTCACCAAGGGCACCAGTGGCATTCTGCTGCTGACCGAGTCCGAAGTGCCCGAGGCAAAACCCAGCGCCTGTGTACGTTGTGGTCGCTGTGTCGGCGCCTGTCCCATGGGCCTGACGCCACTGGAGATGGTCAATGAGCTCAAACGGGATCAGTTTGACAATGCCAGTCAAATGGGGCTGAGCGATTGTCTGCTGTGTGGTTCTTGCGCCTATGTCTGCCCAGCCGCTATCCCCCTGACTGAATATTTCGACTGGGGCAAGCAAGTCCTCAATCGCAGACGACTCGAAGCACAAAAAACCAAGCGGACCTGTGCCAACAGCGCCGCCCGCAAAGAGCGAATGGAACGGGAGGCTGCCGAACGTGAAGCAGCCAAAGCTGCCAAAGCCGCTGCATCACCCCGTCGCTCTTCTCGCCGCTCAGAACAGGAGGCATCATGAACCTGCGCGCACCCCATGCCCATGAAGGGCTCTCGATTTCCACCTTGATGTTCAAGGTCAACCTGGCTCTGCTGCCTGCCGCGCTACTGGGCGCCTTGCAGTTCGGCTTCCCGGCCATCTTGCTGATGCTGACCTGCGTGTTCAGCGCCCTGTTGTGTGAAGGAATGGCTCATAAGCTCAACCCCAACGCCAGCGGTAAAGTTAACGATGGGGCGGCCCTGCTCACTGGCCTGCTCCTGGCCATGAGCTTACCCCCCCACGCCCCCCTGTGGATGGGCGCCTTAGGCAGCGCCATCGCCGTGCTGTTTGGCAAGCAGCTCTATGGTGGTCTGGGTCAGAACCTCTTCAATCCGGCCATGTTAGCCCGGGTGGTGCTGCTCATCTCCTTCCCGGTGGAGATGACCCAGTGGATCAAGCCCAGCGCCTTCTATGAAGGCCAGTGGTACAAGGTGGCCGATGGCATCTCGGGTGCCACCACACTGGGCGCCATCAAGGAGGGGGAGACCATGGCGTTTGATCTGCTGCACCATCTGTTAGGTGCCAGCAGCGGTAGCCTGGGTGAAACCTCGGCCCTGCTGCTGATTCTGGGTGGCCTCTGGCTGATCCAGCAGAATGTCTTCACCTGGCACGTCCCTGTTGCATCATTGCTGGGCTGCCTACTGCCCGGCACACTCCTGTGGTGCTTTGCTCCCGAGTCCACACCACTCCCCTTGGCCCAATTGACAAGCGGCGGACTCTTATTGGGAGCGTTTTTTATTGCCACCGATCCGGTGACCAGCCCGACCAGTAGCTTGGGAAAAGTGATCTTCGGGGCGGGTTTTGGCTTCCTGGTCTTCGTCATTCGTTCGTTCGGGAATTTTCCGGAAGGGGTCGCCTTCGCCATTCTCATCATGAATGCGGCGACGCCCCTCATTGATACCTATACCCGTCAAAGCGTCTATGGCTACCAGAGTGAGAAGAAGGAGGAGCAGGCATGAGTGCGCTATCCCGGTTAGCCAAAATAAACTGGCGTGAACACCCCGGCTGCCAAGCTGCGCTGCTTGGCATCTTTGCCCTGTTGGTATGCGGCAGCGTCGCCCTGAGCAGCGACTTGACGGCTGGCAGCATTGCCGCCGCCCAGCAAGCTGATACCCAGCGCATGTTGGCGCAAGTACTGCCTGGCAGTTTATACGATACCTCACCCGCCAAAGAGGAGTTAACCCTCACCCTGGATGGGCAAGCCGTACACCTGTTTCGCGCCCGCCGCGAAGGGAAAGTCTCGGCCATCGCCCTGTTTGCCGAGAGCCGGGGTTACGCTGGCCCTATCAAACTACTGCTAGGCCTGGATGCTCAGGGCACCCTCACGGGTGTACGCGTGGTCAGTCATACGGAAACACCTGGTCTGGGAGACAAAATAGAGCTCGCCAAGACTAAATGGATCCTGGGTTTCAATGGCAAGTCACTCAGTGAGCCCACTGAACATGGCTGGAAAGTGAAAAAAGATGGCGGAGAATTTGACTCCTTTACCGGTGCCACCATCACCCCTCGAGCCGTGGTCAAAGGAGTCTTTGAAACCTTACAACTCTTTGCCAAGCACAAGGATCAACTGCTGGACAGTGCGGACACAAACCGCCAGGAGGATAAATGATGTTAAACGAATACAAAAATCTGATGGCCGATGGCCTGTGGCGTAACAACGTTATCTTTACCCAGTTGTTGGCCCTCTGCCCCTTGATGGCCGTCACCTCCACTGCCACCAATGGCTTGGGTATGGGACTGATCACGGCGGCGGTACTGGTTGCCTCCAACCTCCTGGTTTCACTCATTCGCAACATAGTGCCCAACCAGATCCGCATCCCCATCTTCACCCTGCTGATTGCGGCATTGGTAACATTGGTGGATCAGGCGATGAATGCCTGGATGCATGAATTGCATCGGGTATTGGGGCTCTTTATCGCTCTGATAGTGGTGAACTGCGCCATTTTGGGCCGGGCCGAGGCGTATGCCATGAAGAACAAACCCCTGGCTGCCACTGTGGATGGGTTAGCCACAGGCCTGGGGTTCACGCTAGGGTTGGTCATAGTCGGCGGCTGTCGAGAGATATTGGGCAGTGGCACCCTATTCACCGGAGCCTCGCAGCTGCTGGGGCCGCACTTTACCTTCATGGAGTTGACCATACTGCCGGGCTACCGTGGATTTTTGCTGATGCTATTACCTCCGGGAGGTTTCATCATTATGGGATTACTGCTCGCAGGTCAGCGTCTACTGCAACGGCTGGGTCAACGCAATAAAGCCAGCCAACCTGTCACCAACAGCACAACGGGAGAGTGTCATCCATGAAGATCAGTGTCGCCCACGCCCGGGGCGCCAAGGGCCATTGGTTCGAGCTTGATTTACCTGAGCCCGTAACCGCCCTCGCCGCGCTTCAAGCCTCACCGCTGTTCCAGCTCTACCCGGATCTTGACCCGACCCAGCACAAGATGGGCATTTTCGGCAAGAGTTGTTCACCCGATACCGCACTCAAGGCCGGAGACAGAGTCGAAATCTATATCCCGATCCAGCGAGTGATCGGTGACGATGATGACGATGACGAGTGATATGTGAATTGAAGAGCCCGGCCCCGTGCCGGGTTTTTTATTCGGCCCAGCCAGCGTGGCTGTCATGCCACAATTGACCGAGCCATACCCCTACTTCAGGTACTGTTTTTGCAAACTACCCAGTGCAGTGCAAAATAGTGATGTGTTGTGGCGACAAACGCGACAAGCCTGCGACAAAAGAAACGCAATGACGATAAATGCAACAAAACGATGAGCAGGCCTGGGATAGTGGAATGCCTGATATCTCGATAGACACTGATCCGACACTTGGCAATGAGATGACCGCACCCCAGGCATATCGCATAATCTGGGCCGCGACTAAATCAAGGATGAGCAAATGATGAAAACAAAACAAATGGGTTGGCCATTGATCTCCGCACTACTGCTGATGGGTGGCGCCCTGTTATTTCCGACCCTGGCGCACGCGGCTGAGAGCGGCGGCATGCTCAGCCTGGCCGGGATCAGGCTCGAATTTATTCTCTTTGCCGCCACCCTGCTGGGTGTGGCGCTGTTTCACAACTACACCATGTGGGTCTCATTGACCGGGCTGGCCGCCATTTTACTGAGCAAATACCTCTGGCTGGATGACTTCTCTTTCGCCCACCACATTCTGGGCGGAAATGGCCATGAAGGGGAGTGGCGGGTATTGCTTAACCTGCTGGGGCTGTTGTTCGGCTTTGCCATTCTGGCCAAGCACTTTGAAGAGTCGGATCTGCCACAGATCCTGCCCAAATATCTACCTGATGACTGGAAGGGGGGCTTTGTACTGCTGGTGATGATCTTTGTTATCAGTGCCTTCCTCGACAACATTGCCGCCGCCATGATAGGCGGGGCCATTGCCTTCGTGGTGTTTAACAAGCGGGTACACATAGGCTACCTGGCCGCCATAGTCGCCGCCAGCAACGCCGGGGGCTCAGGCTCTGTGGTCGGCGATACCACCACGACCCTGATGTGGATAGATGGGGTCAACCCATTGGATGTGCTGCATGCCTATGTGGCTGCCGGGGTAGCCCTGGTATTGTTTGGCGTCGTGGCCGCTTTCCAGCAGGATAAGTACCAGCGCATCGTCAAGGATGCCGCTATCGATGTGGCTATCGTCTGGCCCAAGCTCGCGGTCGTCGGGCTGATCCTGGTGCTGGCCATTGCCACCAACTACTACTTCGACTTCCCCGCGCTGGGAGTCTGGGTTGCCATTCTGGGCAGCGCCCTGGTGGTTAAAACGCCCTGGAGTGAACTCAAGAATGCCACAGGCGGGACCATATTCCTGATGGGGCTGGTCACCTGCGCCTCCTTGATGCCGGTGGATGAACTCCCCCCCGCCTCCTGGACCACCACCTTCTTCTTGGGCTTTGTCTCGGCGGTGTTTGACAACATTCCGCTGACCAAACTCTGCCTGGAGCAGGGCGGTTATGACTGGGGCGTACTGGCCTATGCGGTAGGCTTCGGCGGCTCCATGCTCTGGTTTGGCTCGTCAGCCGGGGTGGCCCTCTCCAACATGTACCCGGAGGCTCGCTCTGCCGTCAACTGGCTGCGCCATGGCTGGCATGTGGCCGCGGCTTATGTGATCGGCTTCTTCGTGATGCTGGCTGTGGCTGGTTGGTCGCCCCATGCGCCACACAGAGCAGAAAGCGGCACGGTCGTAGAGCAAACCCAGCCTGCCCCCAACAAAGCAGCCTCTTGAGTCCTCATCGGAACAGGGTGAGACCGACATAAAGAGAACAACGTAAAGGGCCCCATGGCCCACCAACATAAAGGCCCGCCGGGCCTTTATGTTTTTTACGCAGCAGGCCCCCTTGAACCAAAAACGCCAAGGCTCACATCAGATTAACCGATCAACTGGCATGGCTCGGTAGCAACAGAGATGACAAGCCATTCACCCGACAGGTAACCTGACGAAACTGAAGTTTGAATGGATAGAGCATCATGCCGATAGAACACGCCAAGAGGTGGCTGGAAACCCTATTGCTGTTCGGGTTTCTCTTATTTCCCGCTCAAGCCCTGGCCACCGACAGTAGCATGCCGACCCTGGGCGGCGTCCGGCTGGAGTTTATGCTCTTCGCCGCCACCCTGCTGGGGGTCGCCCTGCTACACCACTACACTATGTGGGTGTCGCTGGTGGGGCTCACCGCCATAGTGGCGAGCAAATACCTCTGGCTCCATGACTTCTCCCTAGCCCAGCATCTACTGGGTGGACAGGGTGCAGAGGGCGAGTGGCGGGTACTGCTAAACCTGCTGGGACTGCTGTTTGGTTTTGCCATTCTGGCCAAGCACTTTGATGAATCGCAACTCCCCAGAATCTTGCCAAAATACCTACCCGACGACTGGAAAGGGGGTTTTGCCCTGCTGGTAATGATCTTCGTCATCAGCTCCTTTCTCGACAATATTGCCGCCGCCATGATAGGCGGAGCCATCGCCTTCGTGGTGTTCAATAAACGGGTGCATATCGGCTACCTGGCCGCCATAGTCGCCGCCAGTAATGCCGGTGGCTCAGGCTCTGTGGTCGGCGACACCACCACCACGCTCATGTGGATAGATGGGGTCAACCCAGTGAACGTACTGGGCGCCTATGTGGCCGCAGGCGTAGCCCTGCTGCTATTTGGTGTCATCGCCTCCTTGCAGCAAGATAAATATCAACGCATCGTCAAGGATGCACCGAGCCATGTGGTCGTCGCCTGGCCCAAGCTCGGGGTCGTGGCCCTGATCTTGGTGCTCACCATCCTCACCAACTACGCCTTCGACTTCCCGGCCCTGGGTGTCTGGGTCGCCATCCTGCTCGGGGCCCTGGTGGTCAAGACGCCTTGGGGTGAACTCAAACATGCCACTGCCGGGACTATCTTCCTGATGGGGCTGGTCACCGCCGCCTCCTTGATGCCGGTAGATGAACTGCCGCCCGCCTCCTGGCTCTCCACCTTTATCCTGGGGTTCGTTTCAGCGGTATTCGACAACATTCCCCTCACCAAGCTCTGCCTGGAGCAGGGGGGGTATGATTGGGGCATGCTGGCCTATGCGGTGGGCTTTGGCGGCTCCATGCTCTGGTTTGGCTCCTCCGCCGGGGTGGCGCTCGCCAACATGTACCCGGAGGCGCGTTCCGCCGTGAACTGGCTGCGTCATGGCTGGCATGTGGCCGTCGCCTATGTAGTGGGATTCTTCGTGATGTTGGCCGTGATGGGGTGGAACCCCCAGCCGCCGCACAAGGCAGCGCCCCACCAGCGCCCACTGCCGAGCCAAGTCATAGCCCCGGCAAGCCAAGAGTAGGCGTAGGGCTAACGCTCACTTCGCTTGTTCGGGCGTGTCACCCGGACATCCAGGATCCGCCGCCAGAGCGGGATCGGCTAACGCAGTGACGGGGTCTGGCGCGATCTTGAGATGCGCCTGACTCAGCCAACGGTGTAACAGAGAGGCCCGCCGGGCCTTTCTCTTTTTGATCCGCCATCTGACCAGACGCTGCATGGCAAGCTCTCCTAATCACTTGAGTCTTGGGTGATCTGTGCTTGGCTAGGCTCCGCCGCCCCCTCGGCCCTGGCAACCGCCGACCCCTCGGCCCTGGCAACCATAGGTAAGACATGATGCTGATAGAACCACCCCAAGCCCACCAAGCATAAGCCCAGCCCCAGAAATGAGACAGCCCGGTACAAGCCCTCTAGGTCGCTCATATCCCACAAGAAGATCTTGAGTACCGCCAGCGCCAAGACCAGCAAGGCCGCCTGCCGCACCCGCGCCTGACGCAGCCAACTCCCCACTAGCATCAGGAGTATGGCCGCCACCAACCAGACGGCCGAGTAGGTATACTGCTCGGCATTATAGACCAGGGGAGCATTGAGCCAGTTGCCATGCCATAACTGCCGCACACACAAGGTCAGCCAGAGCAGACCCAGCAGCAGGGAGAAACCGGCCAACCCCAGTTGCAACCAGCGCGGCACGCGCCAGGGCAGGCACAGAGCCTGGATGGCCAACCCGGCGGGCACACCCCAGGCCAGGAGCGTCAGATTGAATACCGGCCAGCTGCCTACCGTTTGGGCTTGCCACACCGGATTGTAGGCCAGGCTCGAGCCCAGCAGCGTCATGGCCAGCATCATACTCAGCAACAGAGGCGAGGCCAGGGCATAGACGCGCTGCAAGGTGCCATGCAAGCGCGCCTTATAACCATAGATGAGCCCCAACGCGCCCCAGGTGACACTGCTCAAGGCGGTATCCGCCAGACCATAGGGCGCGTCGAAGGGGTGCCCGTCAGAGAGCCAGTAGCGCCCCTCCAGCGTCAACCACAGGGTCAAGAGTTGCAAGGCACCCGCCTCCAGCCAAGCCTGGGTCTGCAGCCCGGAGCGCAGCGGTAACCAGCGAGCCGCGGCAAAGAAGCAGAGCACGGGAAGGCCATAACCATACAGGCTCCAGTGGATACCAAAGCTGCCCAGCAGCGGATAATCCAGCAGCCAAGGGTTAAGCGAGAGGCGACAGACCACCACAATCGCCAGCAACTTGAGCAACCAGTGAGGAATACAATCGGCCTCGCGGCGTGCCAGATAAGCCAGCCCCGCCAGCTGCAAGGCCAGCAGAGGCGTCAGGCTCGTCTCACTGCAATAACTGATGAAGGCCAGGGCCAAGGCTCCCTGCCCACCCGCCAGAAAGGCCACCCGCACAGCGACGTGAAAATGCGTACGCCACATGGCCAGTCCGCTGGCAACCACAAACCCGAGCAAGGCTTGCACAGGCCAGACGATAGCGCTGGGCTGCCAGAAACCGGTGGTCGGCGCACGCAGATAGAGCAGAGTCAGCGTCATCAGCGGCGCAGCCACCAGCAGAGAAGCCCACAGGCCACGGCGATAGAGTCGGGGCAAAGCCCACAAGCTGAGTCCCGCCTGCAGTAAAGCGATCCCCAGCGTCCAGCGCCACAACGAGGCAAACGACTCGGCGGGCAAGGCCGGTAACACGCCCCCCTCACCCAGCCAAGCAGGAGCATGTAATGCCAACGCCAACAGCCCAGTGACTGTCGCCCCCCAAGCCAGCAGATCCAGGGCCGCGATACGCAACGCCAACCAGGTGAGCCCCAGCACGCCCAACGCCAAAGCCAGCCAGGCCTGCGCGCTGTAGTCAAAATAATCGAGCAGCAGGAGCAGCAGCGCACACCCCAGCAGCGCCACCCAGTGGACATCCTTGATGAGGCTGGAACAACGGCGCCAACTCAGGGGCCAGCGCAGATCCCGACCGCGCAACTGCCAGCCCAAGCCAGGCAACGCCATGAAGGCATAGAGAGAGAGCAACAGATAGGTGAGCATAAAGCCCTGTTCATCCCGATAGAGGGTGAAGAGCCCCACCAGCAGCCAGAGGAAATGACCCAAGAGGGTGCCCCACCACAACCAGCGTCGCTGCACCCAATATTGCAGCCCCAACGCCGCCAGAGAGATGAGCGCCACATAGATGAGCAACCCCATGAGTGAACCCGCCGACGTGCTGACCAGCACAGGCACCAGATAGCCCCCCAGCAGCCCCAGTACCGCCAACAGCGGCCCCTGGCGCAAGGAGAGGGCCAGGGCCAAAAAGGAGACACCGGCCAACAGCACAAATGCCCAACCAGGCGCCAACAACTGGTATCGCTCAAAAGCAGTCAACAAGGCGGCATACAGGGCGATCACCCCGCCCCCCGACAACGCCGCAGGCACATAGTCGGCTTGTGGGCTTATCCCATCACAGGGCAGGGCAGCATCTTTGTGCCGCAACCATTCGCTGGCCAGCAGTAAGAGCAGGCCGAGGACGCCCCCGGCGATCACGCGTCCCTGGGGGCCCAGCACACTGTGCTCCACCCCGAATTTGACCAGAAATACGCCGCCCAACGCCAGAGCGAGCCCACCCACCCACACCATCCAGCGTGAGGCCCAGGCACTCTCCACACTCTCTACGGCAGTCACGGGTGGCAAAGGGGCAACCACGACCGCGGGGCGCAGTGGCGACTCCCGGTGCGACTGCGCAGCCAGAGTGGCCGCCTCCTGACGCGGTGGCTGCTCAGGACGAAGCGCCGTCACCTTGGGCATGGACTCCGGCATAAGTTCCGGCATCGGCTCTTGCGTTGACGTTGAAGTAGGAGCTGGCCCCCCGGAGGGCACCACGGTCAGCTCGGGCCTTTGCGCGGTCAGAGATGCGCCCTGGGCTGAGGTCGAAGCGTCAACCCCGGGGGCTCGCACCAGACTCGCCTCCAGCTTGCTCAACCGGACAGAGAGCAACCACAGTTGCTGCTGCACCAGGCCAAGACGTGCCAGCGCCAACAACCCGCCCAGCGACCCCAGCAGCAGCACCAGCCCCAGCAGGCCCGCCAACCACAGCCATCCATCCATGTTCCGATCCTTAGTGCCATATGGCCCAGCTTCATGCCGTCATTATCAGCACCCTAGTCAAGCCCACAGGCAACTGCAAGCCTGGCGCGTCGAAGCTGAGTGGCTCACGCCATTATTGTTGGCCAGGCCGTCGAGGCTAACGCACCAGAGCCGACACTCTGCCACCCATTGTCAGACAACCGACAAGCCCAGCCAGCAGCTCATAGGAATAATGTCATTATAAAACAGCTGGTTAAATAAAAGCTGTCGATAGCACTCTTCTTGCAGCAACAGAGACAGCCTCATCATGTGCAAGGAGAGAGAACATGGCCAAAGTCGGCATTTTTTTTGGAAGCGATACCGGCAAGACCCGCAAGGTTGCCAAACTGATCCATGACGCCTTCGCCAGCGAAGACGTTGCTGCCCCCATCAACATCAATAAAGCCAGCATAGATGATCTGCTGGCCTATGACTGCCTGATCCTGGGCACCCCGACCCTGGGCGATGGCGAACTGCCAGGCCTGGATTGTGACTGCCAGGGTGAAAGCTGGGCCGAGTTTGTTCCCGACCTGGAAGGGGCCGATCTGGCAGGCAAGACTGTTGCCCTGTTTGGCTTGGGCGATCAGAAGGGCTACCCGGATGCCTTCGTCAACGCCCTGGGCGAGCTGTTTGATATTGTCAGCAACGCTGGCGCCAACATGGTGGGCTACTGGCCCAACAGCGGCTACGAGTTTGCCGACTCCTCCGCTTTGGATGGCGATGACTTCGTCGGCCTGGTCGTTGATCAGGACAACCAGGCAAGCCTGACCGCTGAACGGGTGACCGCTTGGGTCAGCAGCATCAAACCCCTGATGGGTCTCTAATCCTGACGGCTTCTCCCGCTGGTTCTGGCCAGCGGGAAGCTGGACTCTTCAGCCGCTTTTGCCGCCTGCCCTCTCCTGCCCCGGCTTCACTCTTGACGTTTCCCTGCGTGGCACGCCTCGTTGGCTAATACTTATTGCCATGACAAATGGTGAATATGCCAACTCGCTAACTGACTTATCTCGATGAAAGGGCCAGTATAGGTCCCATTTCCAGCTGGGCTGGTCGGTGAGCATGAGGAATGGGCGAACATGATAACAAGCGACAAGATACTCAATGAATTGAACCGGGTGGTACTGGGCAAGAGTACCGAAATCCGCCTGGCACTCTGCTGCCTGCTGGCTCGGGGCCATCTGCTGATCGAGGATCTGCCCGGCATGGGGAAAACCAGTCTGGCCCACGCCCTGGCCTCCTGCCTGGGGCTCAGCTACCAGCGGGTGCAATTTACCTCCGACATGCTGCCCGCCGACCTGCTGGGCCTCTCCATCTTCGACAAGGATCAGCAGCAATTTGTCTTCCACCCTGGCCCCATCTTCACCCAGGTGCTGCTAGCCGATGAGATCAACCGTGGCAGCCCACGTACCCAGAGTGCCCTGCTCGAAGCCATGGCCGAACAACAGGTCTCGCTGGATGGCATCACCCGGCCACTGCCTGATCCCTTCTTCGTCATCGCCACGCAAAACCCCCAGGATCAGTCCGGCACCTTCGCCCTGCCAGAGTCCCAACTGGATCGCTTCCTGATGCGCATCGAGCTGGGCTACCCGGATGCCGCCGCCGAGCGCCAGATGTTGCTGCGCACCAGCTATCCCCAAGTCACACCGCAACTGGATCAAGCACAACTGCTGGCCCTACAGCAGCAAGTGGCCCAAGTCCAGGCCAGTGATGGGGTGCTCGACTACCTGCTTGCCCTGGTCAACGAGACCCGCCGCCCTGGCGTGGTGCCCAACCCCCTCTCCCCCCGCGCCACTCAAGGCCTGCTCGCCGCAGGCAAGGCCTGGGCCTACCTGGCCGGGCGCGATTACCTGCTGCCCGATGATCTGCAGGCGGTATTCTCCCCCGTGGCCGAGCACAGACTGCGCAGTGGTCAGGGACAATTTGGCACTCAAAGCAGCCTGAGCCGGGCGCTGCTGGAACGAGTGGATCCCATCCGATGAACAGACTGCGCACCCTCTGGCGACAACGGGTAGCGCACTGGCTGGCGCGACGCATTCCGCCTGCGCCCAGCCTGACCCTGGGCTACCGCACGCTGTTTATATTGCCCACCCCCCTGGGCTATCAATATCTGCTACTAGTCGCCACGCTGTTTGTCTTGGGTACCAACTACCAGAATAACCTGATCCTGGCGCTCGCTTATCTGTTGCTCAGCCTGTTCCTCACCACCCTGCTCTACTGCCACCAGAATCTGGTCGGCCTGGAGCTCAAGGCCCTGCCGGCCACACCGCGTTTTGTGGGGGAGAGCGCCAGTTTCGAGGTAGCCCTCAGCACCCAGACGCCGCGCTACGCCCTGCAGTTGATGCCGCATAGAGCCTCTGTCAGCCACGGTTGGTTTAGCCGCCAGCTGCGCAAACAACCCGAGCGGCGGCAAAGACCGCGCCTTCTCCTCCACGAGCAACTGCCGCTGCTCACGGAGCAAGGAAAGCTCTGTGTCACCCTGCACCCCTGGCGACGGGGCTGGCTGCAGGCCGGACGGCTGGAGATCAGCAGCCGTTACCCGTTGGGACTGTTCAAATGCTGGTCTCTAGTGGATCTGCAGCTGGCGACCCTCATCTACCCCAGCCCCCAAGCCTGCCATATGCAGCCTCTGGTCTCGGATCCGGGTGATAAGAGAGGGCAAAATGGCAACAAGGCCCATGACGACATTCCTCACCTGCAAACCCGCGCCCATAGCCACAACGTGGAGGAGTTGAGTGGTCTGCGCCCCCATAAGCCGGGGGAAGCCATGAGCCTCATCGCCTGGAAACAGGTAGCCCAGGGCCGAGGCATGGTGAGCAAGGAGTTTGCGACCGAAGAGCGAGCCGCCTGCTGGCTCAGCCTGGCTCAGGCGCCGGGACACTCGCTAGAAGAGCAGCTCAGCGCCCTGTGCTATCAAGTACAGGAGCTCAGCAAGCAGGGACAACTATTCGGTCTACGCCTGAGTGAGGTACGTCTGGCCCCGGGCACAGGCGCCGACCATCAACGTCAAGCCCTGCAGCATCTGGCCACCTACCGGAGTGAACCCTATGTGGGCTAAGCCCCCCTCATGCCTGCTCTGGCGCCCAGTGAGAGATCTCCATGACCCTAGCTAAATCCGGCCTGACCACCCCCAGAGCGGCGGATGCCCTCGCCCAGCTCTCCCCGCGCAGCATCAGTCGGCTCACCCTGCTGTGGCTGACATTAAGCTACCTGCTACTGGTGATCCCCCTCTACTCCCAGCTCAACCCGCTCATCTACCTGGGCGCCCTGCTCGCCATCGGCTGGCGCTATACCAGCCATCTGCGCGGCTACCAGCCGCCCCGGCGCTGGCTGCTCAACACCATAGCCATAGTCGCGGGGGCGTTTATCATCCCACTCTGGTGGTATGGCAACCTGCTGCAGGCCATGATCAACCTGCTGGTGCTGGCCATCTCGTTGAAGTTTTTGGAATTTCATGAGAAACGGGACATCAGTGTCCATATCCTGGCCCTGCTGTTTCTCAGCGGTGTGCTGTTTGTATTCGAGCAGCAGATGGCCATGGCAGCCTACCAACTGGTGATCCAGTTGCTCTGCATCGCCACCCTGCTCTCCCTCTACCTGCCGGGGCTCTGGCGCCAGCAGGTGCGAATGGCGGGCAAGCTACTGCTGCAGAGCCTGCCGCTGATGCTGGTGCTGTTTATTATCATGCCGCGCCTGGCGCCCATGTGGCGCATGCCCGATGCCAAGATGGCCAGCACCGGGCTCAGCGAGAAGGTCGCCCCTGAGGATATCAGCCGCCTGGTGCGCTCCAGCGATCGGGTGTTCCGCGCCACCTTCTCCGGCACTGTCCCAGCCGCGCGCTACTGGCGGGTCATGGTTCATGAGTGGTTCGATGGTCACATCTGGAGCACCAGCCCGGCACTCAGCTCCTGGTTCAACGCCGTCAAGCAGAGCAGCGGTCGGGCCGGCCCCCGGAGCCAACAACCCGACTGGCAGGGCACACCCCAGCCCTATACCCTGCTGCTGGAGCCCAACTCCGAGCACTGGATCTATGCCCTGGAGCGCTCTACGGGTCCAGAGCAAGAGGTCCTGCTCACCCCCTATCAAGGGCTCTATGCCCGCACACCGACACTTCAGGCCAGGCAACTGACCCTGAGCTACTATCCGGAGCCAGGTACGCCAGGCAGGCTCTCGGGACTGGAGCGCAAACTCAATCTGTTGTTGCCGAAGCAGGGTAACCCCCGTAGCCGGGCGCTAGCCCAGCAGTGGCGCCGCGAGAGTAAAAGCGATCGCGAGCTGGCCCAACGCGCCATGGACTTTTTCCGCACTCAGGGCTTGGTCTATACGTTAGAGCCGCCACCCCTGCAGGGCGACAGCATAGATCAGCTGCTGTTTGCTACGAAACAGGGCTTCTGCGCCCACTACGCCAGCGCCTTCGCCTTTTTGATGCGCGCCGCCGGCATCCCCGCGCGCCTGGCCACCGGCTATCTGGGCGGAGAGTATGACGCCGCGGGCAAGTTTGTCTCTGTCTACCAGTTTGATGCCCACGCCTGGGTAGAGATCTGGCTGGATGGTCAATGGCAGCGTTTCGACCCGACCCTGATGGTAACCCCGGATCGGCTGAATTTAGGGCTCGATCAGGTAACAGACACCAACTTTCTGGCCGCTGATCCCTTTAGCCTGACCCGCTATCGCGGCATTCCCCTGCTCAACGAGTTACGGCTGGTGGTGGCGCTGGTGGATTTTCGCTGGAGTGTCTGGGTGCTCAATTTCAGCCCGGAGCAGCAACAGAAGTTGCTGGCGGGTTGGTGGGGCAATCAAAGCGGGGGACGCCTGCTGACCCTGCTCTGCGGCCTGCTGTTCGCCGCCCTGCTTGCCTGGCTCATCCACCGGCTCTTCCGCCCACAAGCCCGCCGCGATCCGCTGCTGCGCGCCTACCTCTTGGCCTGTCGCCGCCTAGCGCAACAAGGGTATCCTCGTCGCCCCCACGAAACAGCCCAGCAGTATGAGCAACGGCTCGCCAGTGAGGGCTATGCCGCCGCCGCCGTGATGACGGAGATCACCACCCTGTTTGTCACGGCCCACTACCACCAGCGCCACACGGCACAGACGCGTTCCCGGGTCGCCAACACCATCTTGCGTCTGAGCCGGCAATTACGAACCTAAACGCTTGAGCGCGCTTAATGGGCTGCGCTGCAGGGCTCGGTCGACTCGGCCAGCTCCTGCTGCTGCAGCCAGCTTAACCACTGCTTCTGCAGTTGGCTCTTGGCCCGCTCATGATGTGCGGCAATGATACGCGGCAGCGCCTGATCCAGAGGCACGGGCGCCGCCTCCTGGATGCCACAACAGATCAATAGATGAAAGCCCATGGGACTGCTGAGTATGGTACTGAGCTGCCCCTCGGGCAGGCGAAACAGCGCCGCATCCAGCTCGGGGTAGAGCTGACCCGCCGCCACCCAACCAATCTCACCGCCATGCAAGGCCGACGGGCACTCGGAATGGCGCTCGGCCAGCTCGGCAAAACGCAGCGGAGCCATCAGCAACTGATTGCGCAGACTCTCGATACGACGACGCGCCACCAACAACTGATTGTCGATCAGATCCTCATTGATGGTGATGAGAATGTGCCGCACCCGACGCCGCTCCGGCCGTAAAAACTGGCGAGGGTGATCCAGATACCAGGCCCGAGCCGCCTCGTCACTGATGGTGGGCACAGCCGACACCACGCGCTCCAGCACCGCCTCCATCAACAGCTCACACTGCAACGCCTGAGTAAACTCCTCCAGGCTCAGCTCAACTTGACGCAAGGAGGCCAGCCAGCTCTCCTCATCCTCATAGCCCGCACGCACCTGAGCCAGGCGCGCGCTGAGTGCCTCATCCGTCACCTGGATCTCGGCCTGCTTGGCATAGGAGAGGATCCTGGCCTCCAGGGTCAGTTGCCGCGGCAACTGCTGGGCTAGCACCTCGGTTTCTTCTTCTGTCAGCTCCCAGGGGGGGCGCTGATAGTTCTGCAACGCCAGCTTCAGGCGCACATAGTTGATCGCATTTAGCATGCCGCCTCCAGCTCTGGCACCAGAGGTTGCAAGGGCATGGGGGAGCAGGGCCAGCGCAGGGCACTCTCGGGCACCAGCAGCAGACGCTCACCAAACAGCACCTCATAGTTGACGTGAGTCGGCTCCCGCACCACGGCCAGGATCTGGCCACTCTGCCCCTGATCGATAGCCACCTCACCGCGCAACGCCAAGGGGCAGGCGGCATGGATAAAGTCGCCAAATTCGAACTCGTTCTCCACCCAGGGTTCACTGGCCAGAACCAGCTCCTGCTCACGGCAACCGACCGTGATATCCAGATCCAGAAAGTGAACCTGGTAGATCATCTGATCCTGCAAGAAGACCCCAAACTCGCGCACAAAGCCGACACTACCCCGGCGCACCAGCTGCTCACCCCGACGCTTACCGGGAAAGGTGCCGTCATTACGTATGGTGCGGACTACCCGCACCTCGGTGCCAAATTCATAACTGGGTTTCATGACTGAACCTCCTGTAGTGCCGAAAGCGAAATATTTCTGGGCTTCATGGCTGAACCTCCTGTAATGCCGACAACGGAATGAAGCAGGGCTCCAGGCGTTGATAGATCTGCAGGCTGGAATGGATCCTGGCCTCCTGCTGATGAAACTGCTGATAACTCTCGGTCAGCAACTGTTGCGCCAGGGCAAACCTATCCGCCTCAGGCAGGCTGACACTGAGGCTCATGCGCTGTAACCGGGTATGAAACTGGTGCATGATATGCAGACGGCTGACACGCACCTGCTCGGGATCAAAGGCCACGGCAAAGTGGTGCAGAAACTCCTCGGCCGTCTCCAACTCATCGACTTCGGGTAAACTTGTAAACCACTCCATGGCGACTCCTAAAGTACTGCGGTGGGAATACCAAATACGGATTGATAGAGGCAGAGCAGCTCGCTCTCACTCGGGTTGCGTTTATTCTGTTCGGCAAACAGCCGGATGGCCGCCAGCAGCGGCGGGATCTCGGTCTCCGCCAGATGAAAGCCCAGGGCGGCAAAGACCGAACGCACGCCGTTGCGGCCGGAGTGTTTACCCAGCACCAGCTTGTGCTCGCGGCCAAGCAACGCCGGATCCACCCCCTGATAGTTGCGGGGATCCTTGAGCAGGCCATCCACATGCAGCCCCGATTCATGGGTGAATACCCACTCACCAATCAGCGACTTCTGCCCCGGGATCAGCCGCCCTGAGGCCTTGGCCACCAACTGGCACAGGGTCGGTAACTGGTGTGGATCGACCCCCGTCTCCATACCCAGACACTGCCGCAGCGCCATGCTCACCTCCTCCAGTGGCGCATTGCCCGCCCGCTCGCCTAAGCCTGCGACCGTGGTATTGGCGTGAGTCGCCCCCGCCCGGATCGCCGCCAGGGTATTAGCGGTAGCCAGCCCCAGATCGTCATGGGCATGGATCTCCAACTGACCCTGCCAGTGCAGACGCAATGCACTCACACGCTCGAAGGTTGTAAAGGGGTCCAGCAGTCCCAGAGTATCGGCATAACGCAGTCGCTCGGCGCCACTGTGTGCGGCCACCTGGGCCACCTGGGCCAGGGCCTCTATATCCGTGCGCGAGGCATCCTCACACCCCACACAGACGCGCAGGCCGGAGGCACGAGCCAAGCCAATGGCCGCGGCCAGGCGCCCCAAGGCGACCTCGCGGGAGAGGCCCAACTTGCAACTGAGCATCTGATCCGAGGTTGGCATGGAGATGTCGATCCAGCCGGTGCCCAGGGTGGAAGCCAGGCGGATCTCTTGAACATTCATCCGCGACCAGACCATCAGGCGCTCGGCAGGCAGTTGGCTGACCAGCAGGCGTATGGTGTCACACTCCTCCGCCCCCATGGCCGGCACCCCCACCTCCAGCTCGGGCACCCCGGCCGCCAACAGGGCTCGGGCAATGGAGAGCTTCTCCTCACGGGTGAACGCTACCCCGGCCGTCTGCTCTCCATCCCGCAGTGTGGTGTCATTGATGACGATAAAAGTCATGCTCTGCTCCTTAGGCTGCCAGCATGGCTGCGGGCATTTAGCTATGCAGAAGTAGAGCAAGGGTCATTCCACAATATTAGTTGTTTAATATCAGTAGGTTAAAATTTCAAACCACAAGAGTTGCAGGTCAACTGACACTCATTGTCTGCAATGCGACAAACATTGCCTGTCGGCCACAGGCTGATAGACTGGCGCTATCTCTCTCTCAGCCGCGCGGTTCGCCCGGGGGAGAGTCGTTTCATCACGCAGCAACCCACCTTGAGGTAGATATGTTCAGAGTGCAAAAGTGGGGACACCAGTGTCTGGTGTGGGTAGAGATCATAGGCCTGGTGATCGTCGCCATCGCCACCATGGTGGCCGTGGGTCATCTCGTGCTGGCCATGTTCGAGGCCGGCGTGGTCACCCTGGCCGATCTGTTGCTGCTGTTTATCTATCTGGAAGTACTGGCCATGGTGTCCATGTACCTGAAGGAGGGCAAACTGCCGATCCGGGTACCAATCTACATCGCTATTGTGGCCCTGGCCCGTTACCTGATTCTGGACATGAAAGAGATGGACTCCCTGCGCCTGCTGGGCGTGGCCGGTACCGTCTTGATGCTGGCCATCAGTGTCTTCATCATCCGCTATGGCCACAACCGCTTCCCCTACCAGAAGGAGGAGTAAACACCCGACGCTGGCGCCTACTCAGGCGCCAGCCAGGCCGATTTAAAATCAAACCAGCCCAGATTATTGAGCCGGATCCCTCGGGCCTGGGCCGGCCCCTGCAGCCGTAACCAGTGATGGAACAGGGGCTGCAACCAGCCTGAGTCGACAATCTGCTGCACCAGCTGCTCGGAACTGAGCACCTCACTGCGCCAGGCTTTATGCCACTGTGCCAACTGCAACTGATCGCCTCCCGATATCCCCTGCCGCAGCAAGGAGGTACCCAGCAGCCAAGCCCCCACACTCCAAACGAGCGGTGCCGCAAAGTTGACCGAGCCCAGCCAGAGATCGACCTCAGCCTCCCCTCGGGACCAGCAGGCATAATCCAGCTCCAGCAACTCTAACGTCACCCCCTGCTCAGCCAGCAGGCTGGCCATCACCCGAGCCAACAACCGATACTCAGGTTGCTGCTCGTAATAGGCCAGTCGCAGCTTAGGCGCCGCCTCACCAACCCGAAACCAGTGGGTGGGACGCGACTCCATCTGCACACTCCGAGTGGAGGTATGCAACCAGATGGGCAGCAGACTGCCTGCCGGGGCCCAATAGCGCCGCACCGCCAAGGGAACCTGCTGCATCAGGGCGTAAGGATCCAGCACCTGCTGTAACCAGCTCCGCTTGTCGGCCTCCTGCCAATGGGGGGAGCGGCCATCGCACAATAAAAAATAGCCCCCCTGCTCCAGCACCATCTCTGCCGTTGCCGCGCCAGGGGCCGGACTCTCGGACTGGGGTAAGGAGGCCAACTGCACATCCCAGCCTGAAGCCGAGGCCAGGGGATCATCGGCACTGCGCAGATCCAGCCCGCATACCTGCCGCTCTCCCAATTCCAGTTGCTCGGCGAGATCGGGCCACATCCAGATATCCACCTCATCCAGCAGGGCCCGAAAACCAAAATAGCCGTCGAAGGCCTGCAGTTGCAGCTGCCAGGCATCATTGGCTGCCACCCGATAGGGGCCCGTGCCTATGGGCCTGGAAGCAAAATCACTCTGCGCTCCATGGTCAGCAGGCAAGATCATGGCGGCGCTATCGGCCAACAACCAGGGTAAGCGGGGATCCGGGGCGCTCAGGTGGATGAGCAGAGTGCGGGCCCCCTCGGCCTCGACCCGTTGCAGATGTTGATAGAGGGGCAACTGGGCGCAACGTTGCAAGGAGAGCTGCACATCATTGATCTCCAGCTCCCGACCATCGTGAAACAGCACGGCCGGGCGCAGATAAAAACGCCAGCACAAGGGGTCCAGTTGCTGCCAGTGGTGAGCCAGGTCAGCCTCCACTTCCCCGTTTTCCTCATTTATCCGCGTCAGACCGTTGAAGATCTGCCGCACCAGATGCACCTCGGAGCGGCGCAGGGGGCTGCCAGGATAGAGATTGGGCATGGGACGATAATATGGAACGCGCAACACCTGCCGATCGGCCCGACTCTGATGACCCAACCTGGCCCGCAGCAGAGGTGCCAACAATCGGGTCTCCTCCCCCAGCAAGGCGACCGCCTGGGCAATATGGCCCGCGCCCAGCAGCTGATCGGCTCTATCACTCAGTAGTTGCTGCTGGCTGTAGAGCAGTTGCAGCCGGGAGCGGCGGCCTCGGCCCGGCTCGGAGTGCCACCGGATCCAGCCCTGAGCCTGCATCTGATTGAGCAGATTACGCATATGGCGCCGGGTGCAGCAGAGCCTGGTGGCCAACTCCTGCAGGGTACAACTGAGCTCGCTACTACCCAGTTGCTGCAGTAGCTTGAGGTACTGCTGCTCGAGACGATGTCCGGACATAAAGGGGAAGCCTGAATTATTGAAGTCAGCAATTTTTCATTCCCTATATTTAGCCCACTATGGACTTACCGACAAGCTTTCGATGAGCAAGGCCAACAGGCCGCGCAGAAGCTGAGGTAGTCACCAAGGAGATAAGCTATGTACCGTCCAACACCCGCCCAACTGGCTGGCTTTTTTCGCCGTTTCCTACTACAGAACAGCAAGACGTGCTGGGGTGACCTGCGCTGGGCCCAGCAAGAGCTGGAGCGTTTGATGCAATGGCAAACCATGGCGATGCCCGAGGCGCAATATAAGCAGCACTGGTAAAAAATCCGCCAGACTAACGCGATGAGGAGAGGTTATGCAGATCGAACATGTGGCCATCTGGTGCCAGGATCTGGAGCAGATGCGGCAGTTTTATGAAGAGTACTTTGGCGGACGAGCCAATCAGAAGTATGTCAATGCCCGGGGCTTTAACTCCTACTTTCTGCACTTTGAACAGGGCGCCCGGTTGGAGCTGATGCAATGGCCCCAAGTCAACCAGAGTAAGAATAGCGCCAGCAGTGAGTATCTCGGCCTGGGTCACCTGGCCTTTTCCCTGGGCAGCAGGGAGGCGGTGGATAGGCTGACAACTCGCCTGGTGCAGGATGGTTTCGAACGGCTGAGTGGCCCTCGCGTCACAGGCGATGGCTATTACGAAAGCTGCCTGCTCGATCCTGAGCTCAATCGCATCGAGCTTTGTGCCTAAACCAAACCGCTGAAGCCAACCTGAACATGCCCCCTTGCAGCAAGGGGGCAACGGCGTCCAGCCTAGTTATAGGCCGGGGCAAACTCACCCAGTTCAGCCAACTGGGGCTTGTTCTGCACCCAGTAGGGGGAGAGGGAGCGCAGACGCTCAATCACAGGCGGCAGTTTCTCGATGACATAGTCGATCTCTTTTTGCCGGGTAAAACGCGACAGGGAGAAGCGCACACTGCCATGAGCGGCCGTATAGGGGATCCCCATGGCCCGCATCACATGGGAGGGTTCCAGCGAGCCGGAGGTACAGGCACTACCGCTGGAAGCGGCAATGCCCAACTGGTTGAGCATCAGGAGAATAGCCTCCCCCTCTATGTATTCGAACGCGATATTCAGGGTATTGGGGGTGCGGTTGTCCGGATCCCCGGTCACCAGCGAGCAGGGGATCCTGGCTAGCAACTCGGTTTGCAGCTCATCGCGCAGCTCCAGGGTATGCTTGCCCATCATGGGCATATGCAGCTCGGCCAGCTCACAGGCCACTCCTAAGCCGACAATCCCGGCGGCATTCTCGGTACCGGCGCGACGCCCCCGCTCCTGATGCCCCCCACGCAGCAAGGGGCGAAAGCGGGTACCGCGTTTGACATAGAGGGCACCTACACCTTTGGGGCCATGAAACTTATGGGCCGAGAAAGAGAGCAGATCAATGTCACTGCTGGCCAGATGGACAGGGATCTTGCCGATCACCTGGACCCCGTCACAGTGAAACAGTATCCCCTTCTCCTTGGCCATGCTGGCCATGCTCTGCACCGGGAAGAGGGTGCCCGTTTCGTTGTTGGCCCACATCACAGAGACCAGCGCCACCTTGTCGGAAAGCAGGCTCTGGTAGTGATCCAAGTCGAGCTGCCCCTTACCGTTGACCGGCAGACGATGAATGGTATAACCACGACGCTCCAGATGCTCGCACACTTCGAGTATGGCCGGGTGCTCTACCACAGTGGTGATGATCTCCTTGCGCTCGGGGAAGGCTTCCACTGCCGAGAGCAGCGCCGTAGAGTTGGCTTCGGTGGCGCAGGAGGTAAAGATAATTTCACTATCATGGGCGGCGCCCAGCAGGCTGGCGACCTGTTCCCGAGCCCGGGCCAGGGCGCGCCGCACCGGCTCACCGAAACCATGGATGGATGAGGGATTGCCGTAGTGCTCGGTAAAGAAGGGCATCATGGCCTCGAATACCATGGGATCGACGCGGCTGGTGGCATTGTTATCAAGGTAAATGGCTTTCATGCTGTAACTCCTGATCCTGGACCAGGGGCGCCATTGACGGCGGCCCCCATAAAGGTGATCACATCCCGATTCAGACGGGCGTCATCTCGGCTTGGGTCACGCTGACCACCTGGATGTAACGGCCCAGCTTCTCCATCATGCTCTGCTGGATCCAGGAGAGGGTCATGTCAGTCATCATGCAGCCCATGCAGTTGCCCGACAGCGCCACTTCCACCTTGCTGCCATGCACACTGATGAGGGTCACATCGCCGCCATCGGCCTGCAGCCGGGGGCGCATCTCCTCCAGTACGGTCACAATCGCCTGCCACTCCTCCCCCTTCTGAGAAAGGTCGATATTAGGCGCCACGGGGGAGCGCTCGGTCACCACGGCACTGATGCGCGCCTCGGCACAGGGCGCCTCGGCCAGCACCTTCTCCAGCACCTGCTCAATCTTTTCATGACAGGCGCTGCAACCCCCGCCCGCCTTGGTGTAGTGAATAACGTCAGAGAGGCTCTTGAGGCCATTCTCCTTGACGGCCCGCACTATCTTGCCTTCGTCCACGGCGAAGCACTTACAGATCAGCGCCCCCTCTTCGTGATCATCACACCACACTTCACCACGGAAGTTGGCGATGGCGGCCTCCAGCGCCTCGCGCCCCATGACGGAGCAGTGCATCTTCTCCGGCGGCAAGCCATCCAGATAATCGGCGATATCCTGGTTGCTGATCTCCCCCGCCTCGGCCAGACTCTTGCCGATAACCATCTCGGTCAACGCCGATGAGGAGGCAATGGCACTGCCGCAACCAAAGGTCTGGAAACCGGCATCTTCGATGATCTCGCTCTCCGGATTGACCTTGAGCATCAGGCGCAGGGCATCACCACAGCTGATGGATCCCACATCGCCGATGGCATTGGCTTCGGCCAATACCTTGGCATTGCGGGGGTTAAAGAAGTGATCCTTTACTTTCTCAGAATAATTCCACATGGGTAACTCCTCCCTTCGCCTTGCTCTGTGTCGTCATGACATCTGTTGTGATTGTTGGTCTTCCGGTGTGCAGCTGCCCTTGGCACACTGACACGAAGTGGGGGTCACCTTGATAAGCAGGCCCGATTCTCCCTGGCGTTCGCCTAGCGAGATATGCGCCTCTTGCAGCAGCGCCCAAGCCGGGGCATCAGCCAGCAACACCAAGCCGGATATCTCCATAGGCACATCCTCCGGACTTGGCTTGGCACGCCAACCGGCCTGCACCTTGATCCCCTGGCAGGCATCCCCGCTGGCGCTCAAACGCAATCCGGCGGCCGGGATGTTGAGGTTCAACTGCAGACGTTTTAGTACCGCTAACGCGCTGGGTTCGATTTCGAGCATGGGCGCTTCTCCTTGTGACTACCATCACAACAGAGCAAGAGCAGTGCCATAGAAAAAAACGTTTATTTTCAATGCAATAAAGACAAATATTGTCTTGGGAATGCAACAAAAAGGAGGGGATTTGTCGGCTTTGTTGCACAATTGACAGGCGGCAAAAACAAGCGCGCCCCGGACCAGCCGGGGCGCAAACTACACAGGAGTATTCGAATTACACTTTGTCGATCAGCAGTTGATGGCTGTCGAGCAGATGTTGCAGTACCTGATCGGCGGTAGAGCTGGCCGAGCCGGTCACATCCAGATAACTGGTACCTTGCAGTTCAATCTTTTGCACCACACCACTACCAATGTGCGCGGAGTCCTGTAGCAGCAAAGTCACATTATTATGGTCGGTGTTATCGACTTTGATGCTGTTGAGCAGGGTGCTCAAACTCTTGCTGCTGTCGTGATCCAGAATATCGCGCAGATCGAGAATATCACCGGGCACCTTGACCGCATTATTCTCCACCACGCGAACACTGAAGTCCTTAACCAGGTCGAAAGCAGGGTTACCCACCACACCTTGGTCGCCCGCATTCCAGACAAAGCTGTCTTGGCCCGTTCCGCCGGTGAGCGTATCGTTGCCCACACCGCCCAACAGCAGATCATCGCCATCGCCGCCGACCAGGATATCGTTCCCCAGACCACCGTAGAGCTTATCGCTGCCACCGCTACCGGAGAGGATATCGTCACCGCCCATACCGTTGAGTACATCCCGGGCGTCACTGCCGGTCACCTGCTCGACCAGATCAGAGCCGGTATACTGTTGACCCGTGCGCAACAACCAACCACCGTTACCGTCACTGATGATGTCCTGCAGCTCGGTCAGATCACGGTCGAAGAGACCAAACTCACCATCGCCCAGTACACTGTAGGTACTGTCGGCTGCACCGTGATGCTTGAACTCGATCTTCAGATCCGCATCCAACCCCTGATCCCAATAGAGCAGCTCCAGAGCATGAGTGCCACCTGAGATAGAGAAGTTTTCATAAACAGTCTGAGTTACCGGCTGATTTTGATCTACCGCCCCAACCAGCAAACCGCCGATCCGCAGCAGGTAGCCATCATCCCCAGTGATGCGAATATCGTAAGCGCCCCCTTGCAGAGACAACCAGCCGATACCCCGCACTATGGCATCAGTCGTGGTTCCCATGCCCCCGGTTTTCAGGTTATCCGAGGTATGACCGTCGTTGTTGGTTGCCACGGCTGTGCTGGCATCGCCCTTCAAGAAAGTGAACAGGTTGGCCGAGTTGGAAATCGCTTGGCCATTGGCATAGTAACCATGATTGGTCTCCCCCAATCCTTTACCCACCCCACCTTTGGTTCCCAAGGTGTAGTTGATATTGGTGATCTGGAAGGTAGCATCGGTGGCCATTGTGCCACTAAAGCCCGTAGAGCCAACTACTTGGCTTCCGTTACGGCCGTTAATGATGGTCGTCGCATCGCTCAGGCGATCCAGATTACCCAGCGTGGTATCATCACTATGCCGGTACCAACTATTGGCAACTGCGGTGCTGTCGTTATATCCGAAGTATTCACCATGCAAACCATTCTCACTGACCACCACGCTACTGTTGGTCAGTTGCACATCCTTGGTGCCCTGGATGTCTACCGTGATCACATGACTGGAACCATCCAGAGTCTGAACGGTGAAGGTCTCTTTCTTGACCTGCCCTTCAGTCAACGCCTGCACCGCGAGCTGATCATTGTTGACGGTATAGTGCCAGTTGCCCGCCGTATCTATGGTCAGTGATCCCAGAGTTCCGGAGCTGGCAGTAACCTTGCTCGGATCAAAGCCTGACTGACCCGTGTCGACATCCGTTGCCGTCAATTTACCGCCAGCAGTTAGCTGATTAGCCACGGTCACGGCCACATCTTCGATCACCACACCAGAGGAGCTGCCAGTGACAGTCGGCACATCATTGGTGCCGGTGATATGAATGACGAGCTGTGCCGTTTCACTCCCCCCCTTGGCATCACTGACCTGATAGTTAACCACCAGATCCTGCTTCTCCCCCTCAACTAGATGCTGATAAGCCGCATGACTGGGGTCAAAAGACCACGAGCCATCATTCGCCACGCTCAAACCGGCGGGCAGAGGCGCGGAGGTACTGAAGCTCAGGAAGTCACCATCATAATCCTTGGCCACCAGTTGCCCATTTACAGCGGCATCCCCTTCCTGCACAGAGACAGCCTGATCATTAGCCGTGATGGGTGATGCGGTAATATCGACCCTTCCGGTTGCTATGCCGCTATGCCCATCGTCCACCGTGTAGGTAAACAGCATCTTGGTCTGGGCACCCTGATCCAGCAACTGAGCCGGAGCCTGATACCTCAAGTGTTGCAACTCGGTGGAGGTGAGGAGCATGTTCAGCGTCAAGGCTGTTCCATCCGCCTTAAACAGGGTCCCCTCCGTCGGCAGAGAGGCAACCTTGATGGTCAAGGCATCCCCATCCGGATCGAAGGGTGCCTGCAGATTCAGGGACTTGCTTAACCCCTCATTCAATGCAATCGCAGTCACAGAAACCACGGGACCATCATTGTCAGGATTAACTGTGATATTCAAAGTCGAGCCGGCCTTAGCACCTTGCGGATCCTGGATCTCGTAACTCACCTGCGGCAACGTACCGTTGTAGTTGGGCAGCGGATCGAAGGTGTACTGGCCATTACTCTGCAACATGAAGTCACCGATATTCGCCAAGGTGACACTGCTGCCAGCCTGATGTTCTATGCCGTTGATCCAGAATCGCGTCACCACCAGACTGCTATGACTATTGTCCACATCCTTATCGTTATCCAGCACATTGCCCGTAGCCAGCAGATCTTCGGCGATCACCTTAGTATCCGGGTTAGCCTCAGGCTTATCGTTGCTACCCTTAATTTCCACGCTCAGCGTAGTCGTTGATGTTGAACCATCGGCATCACGAACAGTGTAGGTAAATAGCTCGGTTAGCTTATTGCTCACATTCAGCTCATCCACCGCTGGCTTGCTGTTGTCCAGCTCATAGTGATAACTACCGTTCGCCTGCATGGTCAAGGTGCCATAGCTACCAACCACTACCTGACCCACATTGCCATTGGCCACAGTCGACGTATCACCACCCACCTTGACACCCACCACACCACCACCGACAGTCCAACCATCGGCACTGACGAGATCGTTACCCGCAGCATCACTTATTACATTACCAAAGATGGAGTTAGGGCCATCTTCCACAATGGTGTTGCTATCAGGATTAGCCAGCGGCGCCGTATCGGTAATGGCAATATCCAGGCTGTCGGTGACTTTGC